>NZ_VMLT01000147.1:0-6580 GCF_013276815.1 Streptococcus sp. 1055
ACGGTTCTGCTTACAAGAGTGAAAAATTATTGTTTACTGGTCTTAACTGATCGAAGGACTAGGCATCAAATTATCCGATTGATTCCAAATAAAAGTGCTGAGGCAGTCAATCAGGCTTTAAAACTCATCTTAAAACAAGACAAGATTCTGTCCATCACGGCAGATAATGGTACAGAATTTAACCGCTTGTCTGATGTATTTTCTGAGGAACATATCTATTATGCGCACCCCTATGCCTCTTGTGAAAGGGGAACTAATGAGAATCACAACAGGCTCATTCGGAGATGGTTACCTAAGGGAACTAAGGAAACGACTCCCAAAGAAGTCGCATTCATCTAAAATTGGATTAATAACTATCCTAAAAAATGCTTGAACTACAAATCACCCAGAGAAGACTTCTTCATGGCTAACTTGAACTTGAAATTTGGCAAAAGAGAATCAAGATTACTCCTGATTCTCCATTTTTATGCAATATCAAATTTCAATTGGCCTGCTTTGACACCAATCTTAAGTGTGCTGCCTGCCACCAAATCTCCCTTAAGAAGAAGTTCTGCCAACTTGTCTTCCACTTCTGTTTGCAGGGTTCTGCGAAGTGGACGAGCTCCCATCTCTGGGTCATATCCTTGATTTGCCAACAATTTCAGTGCGGAAGCTTGTAATTTCAAGTCAATGCCTTTTTCAGCCAAACTTGCCACTAAAGGTTTGACCATAATCTTCACCACTTCCTGCATATGGTCACTAGACAGGCTATGGAAGACCACCTTTTCATCAATACGGTTGATAAACTCAGGTCTATAAGCCTTTTTCAGCTCTTCAAACATGCGTTTTTCCATATTTTCCTGGTCAAAACGAATATCCTTAGCCCCAAAACCAACAGTCTTATCATCACGAAGGGCAGTCGCACCTAGGTTCGATGTCATAATGATAATGGTATTTGAAAAATCGACCTTGCGTCCCTTGCTATCTGTCAAGACACCGTCATCCAGAACCTGCAAGAGAACATTAAAGATATCTGGGTGAGCCTTCTCTACCTCGTCAAAAAGGAGAACGGAATATGGTTTGTTGCGAACCTTCTCGGTCAACTCCCCACCTTCTTCATAACCCACATAACCCGGAGGAGCTCCATTGAGACGGCTGGCTGCAAATTTCTCCATATACTCACTCATATCAAAGCGGATAAGGGCTGATTCGTCATCAAAGAGAACTTCTGCCAAAGCCTTGGCCAATTCGGTCTTCCCGACACCTGTGGGTCCTAGGAACATAAAAGAACCAATCGGACGCTTGTGACTGCGAATCCCTGACTGATTGCGGCGAATAGCACGGCTAATACTTGAAACAGCTTGATCTTGACCGATGACACGTTTGTGCAGTTCAGCTTCCAGATTCAGGTATTTCTTGGCATCAGTCTGAGTCAGTTTTTGGACTGGAATGCCTGACAAACGACTCAAGGTGGTCAAAATATCAGCCTCTGTCACCAAGTCTTTATAGACAGGCACTTCCTCTTCTTTTGCGATTAGCTGGGCTGCCTGTTTCCACTTGCCATCCATCAAGGCCTTGTCAGCTGGACTCAAGCCTGAATCGTCTGCTTTTACATGCTTAGCCTTATTTTGCACTGTTGCTGCTGCTTCATCTAAGAGGTCGATAGCAGAGTCTGGCAAATGGCGACTAGTCAAGTAACGATGGGCCATCTTAACGGCTGTTTCGACCGCTTCATCTGTGATTTGCACACGGTGATGTTTCTCATAAGTCGCCTTCAAGCCTTGCAAAATGGCCATGCTGTCTGCCACACTTGGCTCTTCAATCGTCACTTTAGCGAATCGACGAGAAAGGGCCGCATCTTTTTCGATGTGTTTTTGGTATTCTTCCTGAGTGGTGGCACCAACCGTTCTCAAAGTTCCACGCGCCAAGGCTGGCTTCAAAATATTGGCCGCATCCAGAGTCGAGTCAATCCCGCTACCAGAACCCATGATAGTGTGGAGTTCATCGATAAAGAGGATGACTTGGCCATCTTCTTCAATATCCTTGATGATATTGTTCATGCGTTCTTCAAAGTCACCACGGAAGCGTGTCCCTGCCACGACATTCATCAAATCCAGCTCTAACACGCGCATCTTAGCCATTTCCGCAGGCACATCTCCACTAGCAATACGCTGGGCAAGACCAAGCGCCAGAGCTGTTTTTCCGACACCAGCATCCCCAACCAAGACAGGGTTGTTCTTAGTCTTACGGCTCAAGATTTGAATCATACGTGAGATTTCCTTATCCCGACCGATGACTGGTTCTAACTTGCCAGAACGCGCTTGCTCTGTCAAATCATGCGTATAGTCCTCGAGACCACCACTCGGAGTCTGCGGCATGCCCATCATATTGGCCATAGAATTTTGTTTGTCAGCCACAGTACGATGGCGTTGACGTAAAGCCTTGAGGTCTTCACGAGTCCAACCTGCCCGTTCTTCTAAATTTCGACGAAGAGCAGCAATCTTAACCTGATCTTTCTTGTCTTCATAAGAAAAACCAGCCCTCTCCAAGATACGAGTCGCCAAGGCATTGCCATCATGCAAAATCGCATAGAGGACGTGCTCTGTCCCTAGCACCTTAGCATGGACCACTGACGCTACATACTCTGCTTCGTCAAAAAGAACCTGCAAACGACGGGAGAACGGCAATTCCGTAAAGGTTTCATCCTGGCTATAGTCCGTTTCAGTCAGTTCCAAAGCCACCTCTTCTAAACGGTCCATCTCATATGGATAATCATTTAAAGTTGCCCCTGCCACACTATAACTGTGATTGGACATGGCAATCAACAAGTGCCAAGACTCTAGGTAACCAGCTTCAAAATGGCCAGCCACCATGTAGGCACTCTCGATACATTCATTCAATGCTTTTGAATAGTTCATCTTACTTCCCTTTTCTATCTACCTCTTGTATGACCTGACGTAGCATATTTGCTCGAACAACTGGAGCTTCTTCTCCTAAAACGCGATCCAAAGCTACTGATACTAGCAAATTCATCTCCTGCTTGGTCATCAATTCCTGCTCAACCAAAAGCTGGAGAATATCCTCATAAATTTCTTGACTGACTCGCTCACCAATCGAGTAAAGCAGCTCCCGGAGCATTTCATGATGACTAGAAAACTTAATCCGTCCTATACGAATGTAGCCTCCGCCACCACGCTTACTTTCAACCAAGTAGCCTCTACTTTCCGTAAAGCGTGTCTTGATCACGTAGTTAATCTGACTAGGAACAACCTGAAAGGTATCTGCCAACTGACTCCGTTGCAACTCCACGATACCAGATTGATCTAAAATCGCCTTGATGTAGGCCTCAATATGATCCGATGTATTTTTAAATCTCATAACAAACCCACCTCTCTCTTTAAACCTTGACCTTGTTTGACTATTATACCGAAATTTTCTCATTTTTAAAAGAAAAAGGGCGCTGGTAAAGGATAATCTTCACCAACTCCCTATTTTTCTACTTATCTAAGCCTAATTCTGCCAAGATTTGACGTTTGTAGGCAATCTTTTGGACTTCCTTGTCCTCATCTTCAGACCAATCTAGTTTAATTTCTGAAACAATCTGCCCAGGGCGATTTTTCAAAATATAGATGCGGTCGCTGAGATTGAGGGCCTCCTCAATACTATGCGTGATGATCAGGGTTGTTAGCTGCAACTGCTTGTGAATCTCAAGATACCAAGCGTGGAGTTCCATCTTGGTCATCTCATCCAAGGCGCTAAAGGCCTCATCTAAGAGAAAGAGCTTGTGCCCAAAAAGGTAGGTCCGGAGTAAGGCTACACGCTGGCGCATCCCACCGCTAAGTTCATGAGGATACTTGTCTCTTACAGCTGTCAGCTGGAAGGTCGCAAGAATTTTATCCGCTCGGGAAATAGCTTCTGCCTTATCCACCTTTTGAATCAAGAGGGGCAGAATGATATTTCCAAGCACCGTCTTGTGCTCCAAGAGCAGATCCTTTTGCAACATATAACTCACGCGCCCCTTGGGATTTTCTTCACCATCAAGGACAATTCTCCCTGACTGAACTTCTAAAATCCCAGCGATTAGATTAAAGAGGGTGGTCTTTCCAACACCACTTGGGCCTAGGATGGAAACCACTTCGCCTGAAGTCACCTGTAGGTTGATATCCTCTAAAATCCTCTCCTGACCATAGGCATAACTGACGTGCTCTAGTCTAATTTCTGTCATTATTTCACA
The DNA here is from genome assembly GCF_013276815.1 of Streptococcus sp. 1055. NCBI lineage: Bacteria > Bacillati > Bacillota > Bacilli > Lactobacillales > Streptococcaceae > Streptococcus > Streptococcus sp. 1055. The sequence goes on from NZ_VMLT01000147.1 coordinate 4,214, forward strand.
AATTCGTTGGTGAAGCCTTTGTCTGTCAAGTCTTCTTTAAGGATACCATTTTCTTTATCCCATTTGTAGAAAGCATTCCAGCGAGCTGCGTCAAATTGACCCCATTTTTCCTTGTCGCTTGCGTATTCTTTTGACAAGTATTTTTGAGATTCGATGACAAAGTCACGTTTTTCCTTGAGTTCAGGTGCATTCTTGATGAGAATATCTGCAGCTTCTTCTGGATGCTCCATAGCATATTGGTAACCTTTTTTGATGGCTTGGATGACTTTACGAGCTTCTTCTTTGTTATCTTTCAGATAGTCGTTGTTTGCGATGATAACTGGTGAATAGTAGTCAAACTCCTTGACATAGTCTTTCAAATACATGAAGTTAGCATCTACACCTTGAGATTTAGCAAGTATACCATCCCAACCGTAGTAGATCCAAGCAGTGTCAAAGACACCATTGGCAATAGGTGTGATAGAGTTTGAGTCGTTATTTGGTACTTTTTCTACCTTCTCAAAGTCCCCACCTTGTGATTCTACCAATGTTTTCAACATAGCAAGTTCAGTTGGGTCATTCCAAGTCCCGTATTTCTTACCAACCAAGTCTTTTGGACTGCTTACATTGTCAGATTTACGTGAGATGATTCCTGATGTATTGTGTTCAACAATAGCTGCAACGGCAGTGATTCCTGCTCCTTTTTCCAATTTTTTAGCCATGTAGTCTTGGAAATACACTGCAAATGGTGCCTTACCATTGATAACCAAGTCAGATGAGCTTTCTTCTGGTGGCAATTTCAAATCAACATCCACTCCAGCTTCTTTGAAATAACCTTTTTCCTTGGCAACATATAGCCCTGTGTGGTTAGTATTTGGTGTCCAGTCTAGGATAAAGTCGATCTTCTTGAGTTCTGCCTCTTTGTTATCCTTAGAAGCAGTTCCTTGACCACAGGCCACAAGTACAACAGCTACAAGAGCTGTTAAAACAGTTAAAAACACTTTCCATGTTTTCTTCATTTTGATTTCCTCTTTTCTTTTTTGAAACATTCTAATTCTACGAACGTTTCCATTTAATAACATATTTTTCACTGACATCAACCAGCTTCATACCGAGAAGACTGATAATCGATACCAGAATAATAATAGCAAACATGGTATCATACTGAAACAGTTTCTTGGACTGAATCATGTAGACACCTAGTCCTTCAAAGCCTCCCAACCACTCAGATACCACTGTTGTGATAAAGGCGTAGGAGACACTGACCCTCAGACCTGCATAAAAGTAAGGCAGGCTGACTGGAATTTTAAAATGCCACAGGATTTGCCAAGGCTTGGCCCGCATCAGACTAAACAAGGTCAGCATATCCTTGTCACAATGCCTAAAGCCGTCCAAAATACTGACGATGATAGGAAAAGTTGTTGTCAAGATAATCAAGACAATCTTGGGCAGAATCCCATAACCTAGCCACAAGACCAGAATAGGGGCTATGGCAATGGTCGGGATAGTCTGAACAACCACCATCATAGGGTAAATCAGGTCATTGAGCCAAGTCAAACTATCCATGAGCACAGCCATGAGACAGGCAATCAAGACTCCCAAAATCAGCCCCAGTAAAGCCACTCTCAAAGTCGCCCAGCTATGGTGCCAGAGAAATTCTCTATCACGCACAAAAGACTGGAGGATTTCAAGAGGTGTCGGCAGGATAAACTTGGGGAGAAGTTTAAGAAAACCTGCTAACTGCCAGATTGACAAGACTCCGAGAAAGCCCAATAGACTAATGTGTCGTCTCAGTATACTTTTCAAGTTTCTCATCAATACTTAAAATCTCTCCTACATTTATTTTGACATTGGCAAAGACATTGTCTGTCTCCTGCCCTGCCACTTCCAGCGCTTCTTTTAGAATGCGCATAAGCTCATCAAACTCCCCTTCCAAGACCGTTTCAAATGGTGTCACTACCATCGTCACTTCTTGAGTTTGCAGATAAGCAATGACCTGATCAATAACAGCTATCCGATCAATCCCCTGTGCTAGGGGTAAAACTTGCAAGGCAATGCTTGCTTTCATAAGAACCTCCTCTTCTCGTTTTCCTTTTTAAAAAAAGAAAAACCTTTACCATACATGGAAAAGGTGCAAAATTAGACTAAGTATCGTTCCCTCCGCTGGCATTACCCAGATCAGGTGCGGTCGAAGTTTAACACTTCCTCTCAGACTGTACACAGACTCCCATATATTATATGTATATATGATAGCGCAAAATAAGAAAAATGTCAAGGAAATTGCTTAATCGAGTAGGGGATAATCTCTAGCCCCTCTCACACCACCGTACGTGCCGTTCGGCATACGGCGGTTCAACTAACTTTTAACACATGTCGTTCAAGGTAATA
>NZ_VMLT01000148.1:0-970 GCF_013276815.1 Streptococcus sp. 1055
AGCGTGGACTTGAACGTGGAAAACTTTTTGCCTTTCTGGATATGGTTCGCCAAGGACTTCTGACTTCCGAGGTTGCCAGCCATCAGCTGGGTATGACTGTCGCTGAGTTTGAAGAACTATTGAAAAAACATTACAAATAAGACCTAAAAAAAATACAGAGAAACCAGCAAAGACGAGGTTCGCAAACCATGGTTGGAGTTTTTTGGGAATAAACCTTTTACCCAGGAACCCGAGCGAGCCATCAGCCAAGCAGATCAACTGCTGGACTACAAGAGCTGGTCCGAGGAGGACAGGGAGATGTTTAGTGAACAACGCAGACGCGAAGAACAAGCCTTGCTAGCGCAGGACTATGCCTTGGAACAAGCTGAAGAAAAAGGGTTGGAACGCGGTCGTGCAGAAGGGATTGAACAGGGTTTAGAGCGTGGTCACATGATTACAGCCTATGAGAATGTGGCTCTCTGGCATGAACACGACATTTCCCACTCATCAGCTGAGCGTATCATCACACCTGATACGACCCTCTTGATTGACTACATGCTCAACCGTTTTGGAAATATCGTCAAGAACTTGACGGTCTTACCAGAAAACATGATCCGCAACATGAACGCGACTTTTGGTCTGTTCTTTAGCCAACGTGCTATGTTGACCTTGATTGAACAAGGCATGACCCGTGAGCAAGCCTATGACTTGGTACAACCAAAAACAGCCTACTCTTGGGACAAGCAAGTAGACTTCAAACTACTTCTGGAAGCAGATCCAGAGATGACATCACGTTTGACACAAGAGGAAATCGATGAGATTTTCAACCATCTTTACTATACCAAACGAGTGGAGCCTATCTTTGAACGTCTAGGATTAGAATCATTAGAAAAAATCGAATTTCTATGACTCCATTTATAGGAGTGAGAGAACTTCGATTTTTATGTTATCTCAAAGCCCATTGCTAAAAAATATAATAGATTGAAACTAG
>NZ_VMLT01000149.1:0-6304 GCF_013276815.1 Streptococcus sp. 1055
TCAAGCCACGTCAGTTTCGCCTTGCCGTAGATATGGTTACTGACTCCGTCAGTTCTATCCACAACCTCAAAACCATGTTTTGAGCTGACTTCGTCAGTCTTATCTACAACCTCAAAACAGTATTTTGAGCAACCTGCGGCTAGCTTCCTAGTTTGCTCTTTGATTTTCATTGAGTATTAATAGACTTGTTTGGTATCTTGAAAACTATATCATATAGGTGTCGTCATGAATCCTTTTAGCTGATTTAAGGATACAAAAACATAATACTATGACTCAATTGAAATATTAAAATTCAATTTCTGACCACCTAATCCTGCTTCAAATAGTTATCGAACAAGTTTTATGATAGCTACCTTGTTAGGATGCTCTTATTTTTTATCAGACAAAACAAAAGGATTAAGGGAGTGAATTTCCTTAATCCGATAGTCTCTTAAGCCTGACGTTGTCCGAAATCAGCAATCATCTGATCCATTTCTTGTCGACTCGGAGTTGTCAGCATATAAAGGTAATCCCCTTGAAGTTCCGCAAAGGCAGCTGGCATGATTTTTTTAACCTTGAACTGCTGACTGTATTTGGCAAGCAAATCCTCTTCTGAATAAACATAGTGGGCATTTGCACGGCGAGAAGTAGCCAAACAATACTGCGGTTCAAAGTCTGACACTGGAAACTCTTCTCCTGCGACAATGGCTGCATAGCCACGATAAAGGTCCAAGGAATGAGCAAAGTTATAAACATCAATGGTAAAACCACCTGCAGGACGGTTATTGTACTCAATGGCAATGTAGTCGTCCCCTTCACGGAAGAACTCAATATGGAAGAACCGTTCTTTCATACCAAATTCTTTGACAATCGCTTCTCCATACTTGCGTAGTTTGGGAACCATATCCTTGAGCACATAGTAGGAATTGTCCATCTTATAAATCATGAGATCAAGCGGTGTATAGGCGTAGTCAAAGGTTGTTGAGAAAACAATCTTTCCATCCTTGTCCACGAGCCCGTCAAAGGTACAGATTTCGCTGGAAGTGACAAATTTTTCAAAGAAATAAAGGGTTGAATGGTCCCATTCTTGCTTGAAGTGATTGATATCGTCTTCTGTCTCAAGTTTAAAGGTGGCGGCCGCTCCCACTCCATTGTCAGGTTTGGCAATCATTGGAAGACCGATTTCTTTCACTGCTTGATCAACATCTGCTTCCGTCTTAATAACAGCTCCAGGTACCACAGGAACACCTACTTTTTTGAAAAGTTTCTTCATTTCAGACTTATATTTCGTCTTTTTGAGATCCTCTGGTTTGGCACCAAAAACATTGAATTGCTCACGAAGACTTGCATCTAACTCAAGCCAGTATTCATTATGAGACTCAATGCGGTCAATTGGGCCGTGTTTATAAAAGAGAAAAGCAACTGCACGTTTGACTTCGTCTATGTTCTCAAGGTTATCTACACGGAAATACTCGGTCAGGCTATTGCGTAAAGGTTCGTCCAATTGCTCGTATGGTTCTTGGCCAATTCCCAAGACTGTGATGCCTTTATTAGCTAGTTCAATGGTAAACTGTTGAAAATTTTGTGGATAGTAGGGAGAAATAACAAGGTAATTCATAGGTAACTCCTTTTATAAATAGAGATTCCCGAGGAAATAAGGCATTTGTTTGCGCCACCATTCCCAGTCGTGGGCGACATCGTGTCCCCATTCAGCAAACCAGGCTGGAATTTGTTTCTGGTCAAAGGATTCTTTGAGCTTGTAGAAAGATGGTAGACCATCTTGTTCCCAGGCACCAAGACCCGTACACAACACAATCTCTGCCTGACGATAACGGTCAATAAACCAGCCGTCGTTCTGGTTCCAGATATAATCTACTGGCGAGTTTTGGTAAATAGCATCATCGTTGTAGTAATCGCCGACAAAGAAACGTGCATCGTAAACACCACTGAGAGCAATCACTTTGGTAAAGACATCTGGATGCTGGAGGAAGAAATTGAGTGCATGATAGGCTCCCATAGAGCAACCTGTCGTCATCATGCCATCAAACCAACCTGTCTTGTGCTTGATAAAAGGAATGGCCTCCTCAATCACATAACGTTCGTAGGCACGGTGCATTTCCGCTTGGTCATGAGCATTTTTCCAAGTAGCCAACCAGCTCTCACCATCCACACTAGATAGGGTAAAGAACTGGACACGGCCTTCCTCGATAAAAGAGGCACAGGCATCAATCATGCCAAAATCATAGTATTCGTTGTGACTACCACCTGATGAAGCAAAGACCACAACTGGAATCCCAGCATGTCCATAACGGTTAAGGTACATTTCACGGTTAAGATGACCACTCCAGTGGCTAAGATATTCAATATGCATTTCGTTTTTTCCTTTCTTAACTTACCATTTTTCTGCAAAAAATCTCAGACAATCTGGTAGATTTTCTGACCAAGGGATTTCACTATGAATGGCACCAGACTGAACTTTCAGCACAAGATTATCCAGATGTACTCCCCCTGCTATCAAATCATGGTAATAGCGAAGCGACGAGTCGATATAGGCTTGTTTGATATTGCCAGCCATCAAGGTCTTGTCTGTATCATCCGCTTCTTCTGTTCCTACATAGATGAAGATGCGCTGGTTAGGCGATAGTTTCTGGCGCTCGATATAGCGGTTAAAGGCTTCTTGGTGGAGCCAGTTGGCAGATGAAAAGACACCTAGACAACCAATTTGGTCTTGGTATTCCAAACCGATAAACTGGGTAATATTCCCTCCTAATGAGGAACCAATCATGGCTGTATGCTGGCGGTCTGCTTTTGTACGATAAGTTTCATCGATAAAAGGCTTGACCACCTCCATGACAAACTCGGCATACTCCACACCCTTACCGCCAAACTGCTGCCCTGGGATAGGAGATTCTTGGAACTTCCAAGCTGCATACTCATTCATCCGCCCCATGCCATCATTGTCAATAGCAACGACAATCATGCGACTGATATCGGGATTTCGTTTGATGGCTGGGATAATCTTCCATGAGTGTCCAATGAAAGACTCTTTGCTATAAAAAACATTTTGCCCGTCATGAAAGTAAACAACAGGATAGGAACGGTCTGTATCTTTCTCATAATCTTTAGGTAGAAGAACACGCACACGGCGCTCCTTGCCTGTATAAGGAACCTTGAGTTTGTGTTCTTTCATTTTTAAATAAAAGTAGGAATGATTCATTGTCAGAAAACTCTCTATATTCAAAATTTTATTTTATTATATCACAATTATAGAAAAAAAGTTAATTTTGCTTCCATTTTTGGAATTAAAAACTAACTTTTTCATTTAATTTTCTAAATTCTTTTGGATTTTCTGATTAGAGCAGATTGTCAATCAAGTCATCAACTTCATCTTTTTCAGCTTGAGGTGTAATCTCAGTAATCATGATTCCAGCAACTGCTCGCTCAACCAAATCTTCAACATCCATACGTGCTTCATACTGCTCTGCATTCTTAATCTTAGGATTAGTCTTTGGACGATCTGGCGCAAAAATCGTACAGCAGTCTTCAAAAGGCTGGATAGAAATATCAAAGGTATCGATTTCCTGGGCGATGTCAATGATTTCCAACTTGTCCATGGTAACCACAGGACGAATGATGGGAGTGTTGGTAACAGCATTGATAGCCTTCATACTTTCAAGGGTTTGGCTGGCTACTTGACCTAGACTTTCCCCATTGATGATAACCAAACCATTTCGTACCTCACGAATACGGTCGGTAATCCGCATCATAAAGCGACGCGTCAAGGTCATGAGATAAGCTTCTGGCGCCTTAGCCTTGATTTCCTCTTGAATCTCTGTGAAAGGCACCTCGATAAACTGGATATTTCCGCCAAACTTGGTCAATTTACGGGTCAAGTCCTGCGCTTTCTTGAGGGCACCAGGACTAGTATATGGTGGACTGGCAAAGTGAACAGCCTCAATATCCACTCCACGTTTCAAAGCTAGATAACCAGCTACAGGTGAATCAATCCCTCCTGACAGCATGAGCATGCCCTTACCTGAAGTTCCAACTGGCAAACCACCAGCCCCACGAATAGTTTCATAAGAAAGGTAGGCTGCCTCTTCTCGAATCTCCACTTGGAGATTGATGTCAGGACTTTTCATTTGAGCTTGCACATTTGGAATGGCTTCAAAAATAGCTCCTCCAAGCGTTTGGTTGAGTTCACGACTGTCGAGTTCAAAGTTGTGGTCGCTACGCTTGCTAGAAATCTTAAAGGTCATGCCTTCCTTGTAGATGTCCTGCATAATCTCTTGCACAGAAGACTTCAGAACTTCTACAGATTTTTCAACCTTATAAACAGGGGAAAAGTTTTGAATTCCAAAAACTTGTTTGAGCGATTCTGCTACTGCTGTGTAATCTGCTCCATTGAGGTATGCATGGGCACGGTCGCGATCTGCTGTTACCTTAACTTGGGGATAGATAGACAAAACGTCTGAAATATTATTACGAAGTTTATTGATGAAACGCATACGGTTTTTGCCCTTGGTTGACAGCTCACCGTAGCGAATCATAATTTCTGAATATTGCATGAATGCTCCTATCTTACTTTTCTAGTTTGATTGTAAATCAATTTTAACTTGGTCAAAAACTGCTCGACCTGACTCATATCATTTTCAAGGTCTAGACTAAGACGCACAGCTGAATGGGCCTTATCTTTATCCACTCCCATGGCAATCAAGGTGCCTGCAGGTTTTCCTGCCTTGGACGAACAAGCCGAGGTCGTTGAGATAAAAATATCATAGTCTTCAAAGGCGTGAACAATGACTTCTCCACGAACACCCTTGATTCCAAAAGTCAGGATATGAGGGGCAAAGTCTTCCTCATCTGAAAAGACAAATATATCCGAATAGTCCAGAAGTGCTTGACGAATCACTGCCTTCATCTGGCCAGTCTTGCTAGTGAAGATATCTAGCTTTTCCATAGACAAACGGAGAGCCTTGGCTGTCGCAGCAATCCCTGCCACATTTTCAGTTGTCGAACGGTAATCACGTTCCTGACCACCACCTGTCAACAGAGGCGTAATTTTCTTACCAGACTTGATATAGACAAAACCAACACCACGAACTCCGTGGAACTTGTGACCAGAGAAAGTCGCGAAATCCACTCGTTCTGTCAGATATTTTTCAGTTGGAATCTTAGCAAGTGCCTGAACCGCATCAACGTGGAAAGTAATAGTTGGCTTGTCTGCCAATAGTTTTGAAATAGCCTCAATAGGTTGGATAGAACCGATTTCATTGTTCACAGCCATGATGGAAACGAGGATTGTATCAGGTCGTATCAAAACTGCTAGGGCCTCGACGTCCACAAATCCTTCCTTATCAACTGGAGCAAAATCCACTTCAAATCCTTGACTTTTCAGCCAGAGGGCCGATTCCTTAACTGCTGGATGTTCAATGGCTGAAACAATGATGTGCTTGCCAAACTGGGCTTTTTCAAAGGCCACACCCTTGATAACCCAGTTATCTCCTTCTGTCCCACCAGAAGTAAAGAAGATTTCATCGCTTTTCTTACCGATTAAATCTGCAATCTGTTGCCGAGAAGCATCTAAGATTCGTGTTGCCTGGTCTCCCAAACGATGGAGACTAGATGGATTTCCTAAAATTTTTGAAGTCACCTGCATATAGGTTTCAAGGGCTTCAGGATAAGGCTTGGTCGTCGCCGAATTATCAAAGTAAATCATGTTTTCTCACGCTTTCTAAAATCACTCCTTCTATTGTATCATGAAACGGAGCCTGCGACAAGAAAGGGCAATTCCTCTTTTTTTAAGATTTTTTTTAAAGAAATGCGGTATAATAAATTTTAATCAAAGGAGAGAATGTATGTCTAACTATCGTAGAACTTCAAAACCGAAAACAGAACATATCAAAAAAGGCTTTACTGTTTTTCAAAAAACCATTACTACTATCGGTAGTATCCTCGGCTTGATTACTGCGACTATCACGATTATGAATGCCTTGGATAATAATAAAAATACCAAAAAAGAACCGACGACAACCATTGTCAAAGAAATTCAAAAGGAATCCCCTCAGGAAAATACTAGTCCCAATAAGGAAAATAATACTAGTCAAGAAAAAACACAACAAGAAGAAACGACAAAATCCAGCGTCAAGGAAGAGAAAAAAGAAGAGCAGAAAGCATCAACTCAGGATTCTTCTACTCCTACTCCAAGTAAACCTGCCGCTGATAATGAAAAACAGTCCAATACTCCAACTTCAGAAAATAATACTCAATGAAAATCAAAGAACAAACTAGGAAGCTAGCCGTAAGCTGCTCAAAACACTGTTTT
>NZ_VMLT01000015.1:0-14003 GCF_013276815.1 Streptococcus sp. 1055
CTGTTTAAAATCTGTACTACATGCATAGCTTTATTATAACATGCTTGTTTGAAACTAAGCAACTATAAAATATTAGCAATAAGCCTATTTAGAGATTTTAATATAGGAGGTGAAAAATATAGAGCAACAAACTTTTATATCTATACTTTTGTTGAGAACTTAGAAAGTATAGGAGATAAACCGTCACAATGGAACTCTGATTTGAATCATTTACTCAATGAAGAGGGTATGTATCTGAATAAAGAGGCTTTGATTCATTTTGAGTATAATGAATCAGAAAAAAATATGGTATTATAAATAGGAAAAGGAGATAAATTATCATGGAAATTAATCAAGTAATCATTAACATTTCTGCTAGACATGTTCATTTAAAGAGGGAGCATTTAGATATTTTATTTGGTGAAGGATACCAACTAAACAAGTTAAAAGATTTGTATCAGCCTGGTGAATTTGCTGCTGAAGAACAGGTTACAATTCAGTCGGCATCTGGCGAGATTAATCGTGTCAGGGTATTAGGACCAATTCGTCCTTATACACAAGTTGAGGTTTCTAAAACAGATTCTAGATTATTAAAGATAACTCCACCAGTACGTACTTCGAGTGAGATTGAAAACTCTTCACCGATTACCATTATAGGACCTAATGGAAGAGTTAATTTAGATGAAGGGTGCATTATTGCTAATAGACATATTCACTTTGCCACAGAAGAAGCTGAGGAAATGGGTCTTAAAAATGGAGATATAGTTTCTGTTGAAGTAAAAAGCGAAAAAAGTGCTACTTTGCATGATGTTCATTGCAGAGTGAGTGATAAATATAGATTGGAAATGCATATTGATACTGATGATGCGAATGCACTTCTTTTATCAGGAGGTGAGATTGGCACGATTATAAAAGAGTAGAAATGGAGATTATCGAAAGTTGATTAAGGCATTAATAATTAGAAATTTGCAAATGTATACTAGATTTTTTCCAGTAGCTCTATTCCTGAATCGATTGTTAGATGCCATTTTTCAGCTTTTAGGGTATTGGTTAATTGCTCATTATCTTTTTAATAACAAATTAGTAGTTAGTCAAGTAGAAGTGATTGATTATTTTACTTTCGCTGCTGCTGGGATGCTTTACTACAATGTTGCTGTTGCTATTTTGATGAATGTAGGGCGTTCATTGATGGTTGAGGTCCGAGAGGGAACCTTGGAAAGCTTATTTATAACTCCATATAGTATTTTCAGCTATTATATAGGCGTGTTCATTGAACAGCTTGGAAGAACTTTTATGGAGTTTTGTTCACTTTTTATTATTTCTATTTTGCTCGGTGCAAAGTTCATGGCAACTCCAATATCCTATTGGCTGTTGAGTTATGTTGTTATTGTTTTAATATCATTTTCTATGAGTGTTTTTGTTGCTAACATAATGCTCTGGTTAAGAGATACATTTATAAGTCAGAATACGTTATTTATTTTGATATTTTTAGTATTTGGTGTTACATTTCCTAGGACAGTGCTTCTTGATTTTCTAAAATGTGTTGGTGATTTATTACCAATTACTTATGGCTTAGAGATAGTTAGACTAATATCTTCTGGAGATTTGGAATCGCTTCAACTATGTCTATTGATTTTTAAAGTTTTACTTCTCTCATTAGTTTTTATTGTGATTGGCTTGCTCAGCTATAAAAAGGTGGAGAAGAAAGTGATCGAATATTTAACAATTTAGGAGAATTCCGATGTTAGAAGTAAAAAATGTATCTAAAAGTTATCTTACAAAAACGAAGATTAATTTACTAAAAAGAAAAAGTAAGCTATTAATAATGTTTCATTAAAAATTCCAAGAGGAAAAATAATTGGAGTTTTAGGAGAAAATGGGGCAGGCAAAACAACCTTAATAAAAATGATGACAACGCTTCTAAAACAAGATTCAGGAGAAATTACAATTAATGGAATTGATATTAATGATAATTTAAAGGATACTCGAAGTAAAATCAATGTTATAAGTGATGGAGAGAGAAATCTTTTTATATGGTCTAAAATTGATACTTCAATTTCATATGACCACTTATTGAGAAAATTAACATCTGAATATGATGTGTCAGAGAAAAAAGCAGATAAAGACTTGAAAAGAATTATTAACCAATTTAGTGAACTTGAGTTTGTTTCAGTTAAGGGAGGTTAATGTTGCTTTTTCTGAAATATATTTAATGCTTATATCGAAAATACTTAGAAAAGTCTTGAAGTTTTGTGGCTCTTTATCAACTTGTAGTGGGGTGATGAAAAGAGTGGTTAATACTAGACATACTTCAAAAAGCATTGTACGATAGTAACATGAAATTAGCTAAACAAGAAATCACCTTTCTCTTTAAAGACCTTACTAAGCCTCTAACACAAAGTCTTCCAATCGTTCTGCTTTGTTTGATGGGAAAATCCTATCAAGAGATGATAGAGCGTCTAGACTGTAGTTTGGTGAAATTTAAAGAAGGATGAGGAGTTAGGTTCGGACTCTCTCCTTCAAGAAAGACGTGGTGGTTGTAACCACGTTTATATGACAGTCAAGGAATAGATAGTTTTCCGGTCATTTGAAAACTTCAGAGGAAGAGGAAGTTGTTACAGTAGATTTCCTGCAAAATCTAGATTGAATTGTAATAAAAATGAATTCATTGCTTATAACGTACCGGACTAGGATATACAGGCCGTTGTAGGACAAGTGTTCTAGAGATTGTTTCTCAGGAGGTTTAGTGATACTCCATTTCTTCAGTCCTATCAAAAGGAGATTAGTCGTTCCTACACAGGTGATGCTTTCTGTCAACTGTTGAAGCGACATAGCTGGCGCACTGTTGCCCTAGGTCCTAAGAAAGCAGGCGCTCAAACCATTGCCGCGTCTAAACATCCCATCTCTATTCAAGAAGGTAAGAAAACGCTTTAAAGATAGTAGATGCTTTCGTAAGCTTGGGTTCATGCATCAAAGATGAGGCTGGTTTCGGATAGGCAGTAAACTAGGATCTTGTTAGCCACCTAAAGGAATAGGTCCTCCTGTCCATAGTCATTCCGTGCATGAATTCTCTTACTGTTAGAGAGCTGTTGATGCTTATAGAGGAGCATCCTTTTTCCTGCTTGCCGGAGGATGCCATACTGAATGGAGGAAAGCTTGTTTACAAGAACTGTCACAGGCCTATCCAACTGATTTTATTTTACTAGTCATGGATCATGCCCTAGGGCATCCATCAAGTAGCTTAACTATTCCAAATCATATTGGCTTTCCCTTTATTCCCCCATACAGGCCAGAGATGAATCCTATTGAACAGATGCAGAAAGAGCTTGGTGAAGGTGGCTTCCAGAATAAAGCATTTCAAACCTTGGAAGCTGGCATTGATACATTTCAAGAGATCATACAAGGATTAGAGAGGAGTGTTGTAAAGTCCATCGTTAAAAGAGAATGAACCAGAATGCTTTTTGAAAATAGATATGAGTATTAGTTGAACTGCCCTATGCCGAACGGCACCTACGGTGGTGTGAGAGGGACTAGTCTTAGCCCCTACTCGATTCAATCTGTACCCACACAATTCTTCTTTTTTTATCTTGTGATTCACTCTGTTCTATTTTAAAATGAAATGGTAGCTACCAATACAAATGATGAGGATACAACAAATGACTGAAAATCGTTATGAATTAAATAAAAACTTGGCGCAGATGCTCAAAGGTGGGGTCATCATGGATGTTCAAAATCCTGAGCAAGCTCGTATTGCGGAGGCTGCAGGTGCGGCAGCTGTGATGGCCTTGGAACGGATTCCAGCTGATATTCGTGCAGCTGGTGGTGTTTCCCGTATGAGTGATCCAAAGATGATCAAGGAAATCCAAGAAGCGGTTAGTATTCCAGTGATGGCCAAGGTTAGAATCGGGCACTTTGTTGAAGCTCAGATTTTAGAGGCTATTGAAATTGACTATATCGATGAGAGTGAAGTTCTATCTCCAGCTGACGACCGTTTCCATGTGGACAAGAAAGAATTCCAAGTTCCTTTTGTTTGTGGTGCCAAGGACTTGGGTGAAGCCTTGCGTCGTATCGCTGAGGGAGCTTCTATGATTCGTACCAAAGGAGAACCGGGGACAGGGGATATCGTCCAAGCTGTTCGCCATATGCGTATGATGAATCAGGAAATTCGCCGTGTTCAAAACCTACGTGAGGACGAACTTTATGTTGCTGCTAAGGACTTGCAAGTCCCTGTAGAATTGGTTCAATATGTCCATGAACATGGAAAATTGCCAGTTGTAAACTTCGCAGCTGGAGGCGTTGCAACACCAGCAGATGCTGCGCTGATGATGCAGTTAGGGGCAGAGGGGGTCTTTGTCGGTTCAGGTATTTTCAAGTCAGGAGATCCTGTTAAACGAGCGAGTGCCATTGTTAAGGCTGTGACTAACTTCCGTAATCCTCAAATACTGGCTCAAATCTCTGAAGATTTAGGAGAAGCCATGGTTGGTATCAATGAAAATGAAATCCAAATTCTCATGGCAGAGAGAGGAAAATAGATGAAAATCGGAATATTGGCCTTGCAAGGTGCCTTTGCAGAACATGTAAAAGTGCTAGAAAAATTAGGAGTCGATAGTGTCGAACTCAGAAATTTAGAAGATTTCCAGAAATATCAAAATGAACTGTCTGGCTTGATATTACCTGGAGGAGAGTCTACAACCATGGGCAAGCTCTTACGAGATCAACATATGATGACTCCTATAAGAGAAGCTATTTTATCTGGTTTACCAGTCTTTGGAACCTGTGCGGGCTTGATCCTGCTGGCTAAGGATATCACTTCTCAGGACGAGAGTCATCTTGGAACAATGGATATGGTGGTCGAGCGCAATGCCTATGGACGCCAACTAGGAAGTTTCTATACGGAAGCAGAATGTAAGGGAGTTGGTCAGATTCCAATGACCTTTATCCGTGGTCCAATTATCAGCAGTGTTGGAGAAGATGTAGAAATTCTAGCAACAGTGAATAATCAAATCGTTGCAGCCCAAGAAAAAAATATGTTGGTAACTTCTTTTCATCCTGAATTGACTGATGATGTAAGCTTGCACCAGTACTTTATAAATATATGTGAAGAAAAAAGATAGTAAAAAAGCGCAAAAAATCACTTCCTGTGCTATACTATAATTGAAATTTTTTTAGTTTTTGCGTTAGAAATGTTTCCTCAGTCCTAGCGCCTTTTCTTTTTGATAAGTATGCTTGGTGGAGAGTAGTTTGTAAATGATTCTGAAGATCTTATGAGCACAAGCAATGACGGCTTTCATATTGCTTCCTCTTTAGGAAATTCGATTATAAAACTCTAAGCAGGCTCTGCCTGCTTAGAGTTTTACATGTAATAAACAATGGCGATGTATTGGAGTGCGGACGCAGCTAGGATAAAGAGATGCCAAATCATGTGGAAATAAGGTTTTTTCTTGGCGTAAAATCCAGCCCCAACTGTATAAGAGAGTCCGCCAGTTACCATGAGACTCCAGAAAATTGGTGTCGTTTGACTGATAATGGCAGGAATGATAGCCAGAACCAACCAGCCCATAATCAGGTAAAGAGCAAGGCTAAATTTTTCATTGACTTTTTTAGCAAGGATTTTATAGAGAATACCAAAGATGGTCGTTCCCCATTGGATAGCAATAATCAGATAGCCAAACCAGTTATTCATCAAGGTTAAGACGACTGGCGTATAAGAGCCTGCGATAGCCACATAAATCATAGAATGGTCAATAATTCTCAAGACGTATTTGTGGGTCGAACCATAGGCCATAGAGTGGTAAATGGTGGATGAGAGGAACATGAGAAAGAGACTGATAACGAAAATGGAAACGCCGATAGAGGATAAAAAGCCATGTGCTTCGTAACTATAGGTGGATGAAATAGGGAGTAAGATGAGCATGATGACTGCACCCACAGCATGGGTCACACTATTAGCAATCTCTTCTCCGAAACTGAGTTGTTTGCTGAGTTTAAGACTAGTGTTCATTGGATTACCTCCTCTTGAGTATGATGGATTAAGGCTAGGGTTTGATGATAGAGTTTAACGGTTTGGCAGCTGGTTTGGATGATAGGGTTAGCTGGGTCAATTCCTTGGTTCATGTAGTTCACAAAAGCATCGTAGAGTTGCTCTGAACTTGCTTGACTTTGTAGAGTATTCAGTGTCTGAGCGATTTCTTGAATCGAAAATACAGACTTGAGGGTTGTGATAGCAATCAGACGGGCAATCTGTTGACGTTGGTATTTTTTCTTGTCAGGTTTTGTCAGGTAACCATGTTTGACATAATTGTTAACCATAGATGCTGTCAAGCCTTTGTCTTTATCAGGAGAGATAGGGGCACAGACCTGATTGACATAGAGTAAAACCTGGTCCAGATAGAGGTCAATATTTGGAATTTCTGCCCATTTTGGGTAGGAAAAGGTAGTTTTCATTTTCAACTCCTTTTTATCTAGTTTTAATAACTAGATTATAAAATAACAAAAACAGAAAGTCAAGTTTTAACTGCTTGTAGAAAGACTTAAATTATGCTAGGATGGGAGAAACTAGTCAGAAATGAGGAGAAAAGATGGAGATTCGTTTAGCTTTTCCAAATGAAGTAGATGACATCATGCAAGTGATGGAGGATGCTAAAAAATGTTTAGCGGATGCTGGTAGTGACCAGTGGCAAAATGGTTATCCAAATGCTGATATTATTATTGAAGATATTATCTCAGGTCAAGCCTATGTAGCCTTGGAAGAGGGAGAACTACTAGCCTATGCTGCTGTGACCAAGAGTCCAGAGGCAGCCTATGAAGCCATTTATGAAGGCAACTGGCAAGTTGGGGAGTCAGAGTACCTAGTCTTTCACCGTATTGCTGTGGCAGCAGATGTGCAGGGACAGGGAGTTGCTCAAACCTTTTTAGAGGGCTTGATTGAAGGTTTTGATTATCTAGATTTTCGCTCAGATACGCATGCTGAAAACAAAGCTATGCAGCATATTTTTGAAAAACTCGGTTTTAAACAGGTTGGTAAGGTTCCAGTTGATGGCGAACGCTTGGCCTATCAAAAATTAAAGAAATAATGCAAAAGAAGTATGTAAAAATGCTCTATTCTTCGCCGATTGGCTCCCTTTCTCTCGTAGCTGATGACCATTATTTGTATGGAATTTGGGTTCAGGAGCAGAAGCATTTTGAGAGGGGACTAGGAGATGAGACGATAGAAGCAGTTGTTAGTCATCCCATTTTAGACCCAGTTATTACTTGCTTAGATGCTTACTTTAAAGGCAAGCCTAAGGATTTATCCGACTTGCCCTTGGCTCCAATTGGAACGGATTTTGAAAAGCGAGTTTGGGACTATTTACAGGGAATTCCTTATGGTCAGACAGTGACATATGGGCAAATAGCCCAAGACCTGCAAGTGCCTTCTGCTCAAGCAATTGGTGGAGCGGTAGGACGCAATCCTTGGTCTATTCTAGTACCTTGTCACCGTGTGCTGGGAGCAGGCAAGCGTCTGACTGGTTATGCCGCAGGAGTGGAAAAGAAAGCCTGGCTCTTGGAGTATGAAGGCGCAGATTTTAAAGATATAAATAATAGAAAGTGAAAGACATGTTAGAATTTATCGAATACCCAAAATGTTCAACTTGTAAAAAAGCAAAACAAGAATTAAACCAACTCGGTGTGGACTACAAAGCCGTCCATATCGCCGAAGAAACACCTAGCCAAGAAGTTATTTTAAACTGGCTGGAAACCTCAGGGTTTGAATTGAAGCAATTTTTTAACACCAGTGGAATCAAATACCGTGAATTAGGGTTAAAAGATAAGGTAGGAAGTCTGTCAAACCAAGAAGCAGCTGAGTTGCTAGCAAGCGACGGCATGTTGTTAAAACGGCCAATTTTAGTAGAAAATGGAACTGTTAAACAAATCGGTTATCGAAAACCTTATGAAGAATTGGGATTGAAATAGTTTTTACTTATCTCTCTGATAGATAAAATATATAACCTCCCTGTTTTAAAGTATGATAAACTAGTAGGTAGACAAAGACTGTATCTGACCGTAGCAAATAATTTCATTGACGGCAGAAGTATGGTAGAATGAATCATTATCAGGAGAGGATGTTTTTATGAATGTTACAACGATTTTAGCATCAGATTGGTATCAAAACTTGATGCAATTGATTCCGGATGGCAAGCTTTTTAGCTTGCGTTCGGTCTTTGATGGAATTCCGAGAATTGTTCAACAACTTCCAACAACGATTATGTTGACAATTGGTGGTGCCTTTTTTGGCTTGGTTTTGGCGCTTCTTTTTGCCATTGTGAAGATCAATCGTGTCAAGATTTTATATCCCTTGCAGGCCTTCTTTGTTAGTTTCTTAAAAGGGACACCGATTTTAGTGCAGCTCATGTTGACCTACTACGGAATTCCTTTGGCTTTGAAAGCTCTCAATCAGCAATGGGGAACTGGTCTCAATATCAATGCGATTCCAGCCGCTGCTTTTGCGATTGTCGCCTTTGCCTTTAATGAGGCAGCTTATGCTAGTGAAACCATTCGTGCAGCCATTCTCTCAGTTAACCCTGGTGAGATTGAGGCGGCACGCAGTCTGGGTATGACCCGAGCGCAAGTTTATCGACGAGTGATTATTCCAAATGCAGCAGTTGTGGCAACTCCAACCTTGATTAACTCCCTCATCGGCTTGACCAAGGGAACTTCCCTAGCCTTTAGTGCGGGTGTTGTGGAAGTCTTTGCCCAAGCTCAGATTTTGGGTGGTGCCGATTATCGTTATTTTGAGCGCTTCATCTCCGTTGCTCTTGTTTATTGGGTAGTCAATATCGGAATTGAGAGCCTTGGTCGTTTCATCGAGAGAAAAATGGCTATTTCTGCACCAGATACAGTGCAAACAGATGTGAAAGGAGACCTTCGTTAATGATTAAGATTTCGAATTTAAGCAAATCCTTTTCAGGACAGACTGTCTTGGATCATCTGGACTTGGATATTCAAAAAGGGGAAGTTGTAGCCTTGATTGGTTCTTCAGGAGCTGGAAAATCAACCTTTCTTCGCAGTCTCAATTATCTTGAAACACCTGATAGTGGCTCGATTCAGATTGATGATTTCTCGGTTGATTTTTCTAAAATCACTCAAGAAGAAATCCTTGCCCTACGTCGCAAGTTATCTATGGTATTTCAGCAGTTTAATTTGTTTGAGCGCCGTACAGCACTTGATAATGTGAAAGAAGGCTTGGTTGTTGTCAAGAAATTATCTGACCAAGAAGCGACTAAGATTGCCAAGGAAGAGTTGGCTAAGGTTGGGCTTTCTGATCGTGAAAACCATTACCCTCGCCATTTATCAGGTGGACAAAAGCAACGGGTTGCCTTGGCGCGTGCGCTTGCTATGAAACCAGATGTCTTGCTCTTAGATGAACCAACTTCAGCCCTTGACCCAGAATTGGTCGGTGAAGTAGAGAAGTCTATTGCAGATGCTGCTAAGTCAGGTCAGACCATGATTTTGGTCAGTCATGACATGTCCTTTGTAGCCCAAGTGGCTGATAAGATTCTCTTCTTAGATAAGGGGAAAATCATCGAGTCTGGAACACCAGATGAGATTATCCACCATCCTAAAGAAGAGCGGACAAAAGAATTCTTCGCTAGTTACAAACGGACTTATATTTGATATAATAGATAAAGAAAAACTCAGTTAGCTGGACTAGCTGAGTTTACTCTTTAAAAAAGATAGAAATGAGAGAAATCATGCTACTGCAACTATTTTCTTTATATTTCGAGAGTTTGATCTTAACCACCATCCTCGTCCTGATTTTTTTAGGAATTTGGATTGGACTGAGAGCCATGTCGGGAGTTGATAAGACAGCCAAGGCTCGCCAAGCCCATCTCTATGATATGATTATGATTGGGGTCTTGGTTGTTCCAGTATTATCCTTTGCGGTTATGAGTTTAATTCTTGTTTTCAAGGCATAATCCTTGCGTGATTGACAAGAAAGAGTTAGAATAAAGATAGTTACAACAAGAAAGAAGGAAACTATATGTACGATACTATTATTATCGGTGCTGGACCTGCAGGGATGACTGCAGCCTTGTATGCTGCTCGAAGCAATTTGAAAGTAGCTTTGATTGAAGGTGGTCTGCCAGGTGGTCAGATGAATAATACATCTGATATCGAAAATTACCCAGGATATGCTAATATTAGTGGACCTGAATTGGCAGAAAAGATGTTTGAACCGCTTGAAAATCTCGGTGTTGAGCACATTTATGGATATGTTGAAAATGTCGAAGACCATGGTGATTTTAAGAAAGTGATGACTGACGACCAAACATATGAAACTCGTACCGTTATCGTAGCAACTGGTTCTAAACACCGTCCTTTGGGAGTACCTGGAGAAGAAGAACTGAACAGTCGTGGTGTTTCTTACTGTGCTGTGTGTGATGGTGCTTTCTTCCGTGACCAAGATTTGTTGGTAGTTGGTGGTGGAGATTCAGCTGTTGAAGAAGCCCTCTTCTTGACTCGTTTTGCTAAGACTGTTACCATTGTTCACCGTCGTGACCAACTTCGTGCTCAAAAGGTTTTACAAGACCGCGCCTTTGCGAATGAGAAAATCAGCTTTATCTGGGATTCTGTAGTGAAGGAAATCAAGGGTGAAAACCGAGTAGAATCTGTCGTATTTGAAAATGTGAAAACAGGTCAAGTGACAGAACAAGCCTTCGGTGGCGTCTTTATCTATGTTGGATTGGACCCTCTTAGCGATTTTGTTAAAGAATTGAATATCCAAGATCAGGCAGGCTGGATTGTGACAGATAACCACATGAAAACTGCAGTTGACGGTATCTTTGCAGTTGGAGATGTTCGCCAGAAAGACCTTCGCCAAGTAACAACAGCGGTTGGAGATGGAGCTATCGCTGGTCAAGAAGCCTATAAATTTATCACAGAACATAGTTAATCATAAAAAAGTTTCCAATCAGATGACTGGAAACTTTTTTATAGTCTGTTTCGGAAAACTTCGTACATGAGAATGGCCGCAGCAACACTGGCATTAAGGCTTTGAACATGGCCATTCATGGGAATGGTAATCATTTCATCGACCTGTTTTTTAATGTTGCTAGAGATGCCTTTTCCTTCATTTCCGATGATGAGGGCGATTTTCCCTTTTGTATTCCACTTATGGCAAGGAGTACCGTTCATATCCGTTCCAAAGGTCCAGAAGCCTTCATCCTTGACTTTGTCCAGAGTTTGGCTCAGATTGGTCACTCGGGCGATGGGAACGTGCTCGATAGCACCTGTGGCCGTTTTGGCAACGACGGGGGTAACACCTACAGCACGGTGCTTGGGAATGATGACACCTGAAACATTGGTCGCATCGGCTGTTCTCAGGATGGATCCTAGGTTGTGAGGGTCAGTCAAACCATCCAGAATCAATAGCAAAGGATTTTCTTCTTGGCGTGTTTTGGAAAGGATGTGATCTAGCTCGCTATAGGCAAATTCGGACACTCGTAAAACAAAACCTTGGTGGACAGCACCTTCAGTCATCTCAGAGAGGGATTTTTTTGAGGTCCAAGAAATGGACACCTTCTTTTCTGTAGCCAGTTCCTTGACTTTCTCAAGATTCTTACCTCGGAGATTTTCTTGGAGGTAGAGTTTGTTTCCAGTATTTGCAAGGAGGGCTTCGGTAACGGCGTGGACGCCATAGACAATATCATTTGTTTTCATGCCTCTATTATAACACAAAACCCCGTCTTGCAACGGGATTTTCTTTATTCTAGAATCAGTAAACCATCTTTAACTGCAAATGGGTCTTTTTCATTGATACGATCGTAAAACATGATACCGTTAATGTGGTCAATTTCATGCTGAACAACAATGGAGTTGTAGCCTTTGAGTTTGATACGGTGTTTTTCTCCATCTTTGTCAAAGTAGTCAACAGTAACGCGGGCATGGCGAACAACATAGCCAGGCACGTTGCGGTCTACAGACAGGCAACCTTCTCCTTCACCAAGAGCAGCGTCTTGAACAGAGTGAGAGACGATTTTTGGATTGTACATAATGGCTTGCAAGTCGTAGGCTTCCTGCGGAGTTTCGCCTTCTTCAACAATATTAGGTACCAAAACAGCGATAATGCGTTTTGAGATATCCAATTGAGGAGCAGCCAGTCCAACCCCACCGCGGAGTCCCAATTTTTCAGCCATGACAGGATCTTGGGAATGTTTAAGGAATTGCATCATCTTTTCGCCAAGGATGATTTCCTGATCAGATAAGGGGAAAGTAACTTCCTCAGCAACTGCGCGTAGAGTTGGGTTCCCCTCGCGGATAATATCGTTCATATCAATTAAGTGAGCAGCTTTTGTAATACGTTCTATTGCAGACATTTTCTCTCCTTTCATTACCTCTACATGATATCACAAAATGTCAAGGATTGAAAGTATTATAGCCTTTAGGATTTATAGAAAATAGATAGGAAGTTCAATTCATACTCAATGAAAATCAAAGAGCAAATTAGGAAGCTAGCCGCAGGTTGCTCAAAACACCGTTTTGAGGTTGTGGATAGAACTGACGAAGTCAGTAACATATATACGGTAAGGAGACGCTGATGTGGTTTGAAGAGATTTTCGAAGAGTATCAATTATGAAAGAAATCCTTATCTGTGTTATAATAAAAAGAAAAGGCTTGCATAAGAAAGTAGGGAGAATGAAGATGAAAAGAAGACAAAATCGGAATCAGGGTGGTTTAGCTTTTCGTTTTATGAAGGGCTTGGTAAACTTTTTTAGGAGTTATCGCAGGTGGAGCAATAAAGGATTTGTGGCGGTACTCTTGCTAGCAGTTGCTTTATCAATGGGCTTGGTCTTGTTGGTTGAAAGTTTCCAAGGAATCCCTTTAACCAGTCAAAAACGAGATACTATTTCTCAAGAGGGGACTAAGCAAAAGTCTCAGGAGCAGGAAGAGGAAAAAACTGCCAGAATTATGGCTAATGGGGATTTGCTCTACCACGATGGACTTTTCTTTTCAGCTAAAAAAGAAGACGGTACCTATGACTTTCATGAGAATTTTGAGTATGTGACTCCTTGGCTCAAGCAAGCAGACTTAGCTATTGGTGACTTTGAAGGAACCATCAATAAGGATCATTATTTAGCAGGTTATCCTCTCTTTAATGCTCCTGCTGAAGTTATGGATGCCATTAAGGATGCAGGTTATCATGTGCTAGATTTAGCTCATAATCATATTTTGGATTCGCAAATTGAAGGAGTTATTTCAACGGCCGATATTATTGAGAAAGCTGGAATCACTCCAATCGGAGTTTATACGCACGAACCACGTGATCAGGCTCCGCTGGTCATTAAGGAAGTGAATGGTATCAAGGTTGCTCTTTTGGCCTATTCCTATGGATTCAATGGCATTGAACAGTATATTGCTCAGGAAGACTATAATCGTTATCTTTCAGATTTAAACGAAGATAAGATGAAGTCTGAAATTGAACGTGCAGAGAAGGAAGCGGATATCACCATTATCATGCCTCAGATGGGTGTTGAGTATCGATTGGAACCAACTGAAGAACAAAAAGCTCTTTATCACAAGATAATTGATTGGGGGGCGGATATCATCTTTGGAGGGCATCCTCACGTTGTTGAACCATCTGAAACGGTTGAAAAAGATGGAGACAAGAAACTCATTATCTATTCAATGGGGAACTTCATTTCCAATCAACGGATTGAATCTATGGGAGATGAAGAAAATGCTAAGTGGACTGAACGTGGCGTTCTCATGGATGTAACCATTAAGAAGAAGGATGGAAAAACAACTATCGGAACAGCTAAAGCTCATCCTACTTGGGTCAATCGAACACCAAAGGGAACCTTTTCACCAGAAGGCTATCCTTTATATCATTATCAAACCTATATCTTGGAAGATTTTATCGAGGGTGGCAGTCATCGTGACCAGTTAGATGAAGCGACTAAGGAACGAATTGATACAGCCTATAAAGAAATGAACGAACATGTGGGATTGAAGTGGGATTAGCTTGAATAGACTTCCTGCGAAAC
>NZ_VMLT01000150.1:0-12596 GCF_013276815.1 Streptococcus sp. 1055
GATGAGTTCTCCAGCAAATTTCTTTCTGGGTCTACTAGGATGTAGCTTTTTAGTGTCTTCCAGGAAATCTTTAGCGGACGGTAAGATTGGATTGTCTAGGGGATGATTGCGGTTCAGTTTAGCTTGTTTTCTTAGTCTCTTCTTTGTCTTTCTGTGAGACTTGGGAGAGAGGATGTTTTCCTTATAGAGTATTTTTCTAACAGTTGTATCAGAGAGCTGAATTCCCTCTTCTTCAGCTAGTAATTTACAGAAATGAAGGACATTTGGTTTATATGTTTCATAGGAGAGGTATTTCTTTAGGACACGTTCTTTGATTTCATCAGGGATTGCATGTTTTGGTTTTCGATTTCTGTTTCCGTGTCTGAAGGCTTCTTTTCCTTTCTGTTGATAGGCTAGTAGCAGACGATTGCTTTGTCTTTTAGAAAGATTCAGTTCGACACAGGCTCGATTCTTTGTTTTCTTTCCTTGGTCTATAGCTTTTATCACAAGATATTTTTTCGTTTCATTCATATTCAGTTGGATACTTTTCATACGACTATTTTATCAAATGGGACATTTTCACGTTCGATTTACTAAAGACATTCTCACATTCGAATTACATTCCATCCCTGAAAGCGTAAAACAAACTAGTCAGGGTGGCTAGTTTGTGGTATAATGAAAGAGACTCAAAAAGAAACAGGAGAAAAATGATGGATTTACTTTTAGCAATTGTATTGATTGTGCTAGCTTTTCTAGGAGGAGCTCTTGGAGGAATGTACTTGGTTCGTAAGCAAATAGAAAAAGAATTCGCTGACAACCCACGTTTGAATGCCGAAGCAGTTCGTACTCTTTTGAGTGCAAACGGTCAAAAACCAAGCGAAGCTAAGGTACAACAAGTTTACCACCAAATCATCCGCCAACAAAAGGCAGCCCTTGCTAACAATAAAAAGAAAAAATAAATAAGGAAAAGTCTGGGATGAAAGTTCCAGACTTCTCACTATGTTGGTTATGGTTTAGGGATGAGACTTTTTCCTTGCATTCTATTGATATTTGATTATGATTAAGAGAGATAGCTGTTGATTAGGCTGTCATTCAGTTCATAAGGATCAATAATCATAATGAACTATCAATCAGAAAAAAGACTAGAAAGAAGACTGTATGGATAATCGACCAATTGGTTTTTTGGATTCGGGTGTCGGGGGCTTGACCGTTGTGCGCGAGCTCATGCGCCAGCTTCCCCATGAAGAAATCGTCTATATTGGAGATTCGGCGCGGGCGCCCTATGGTCCCCGTCCTGCTGAGCAAATTCGTGAATATACTTGGCAGTTGGTCAACTTTCTCTTGACCAAGGATGTCAAAATGATTGTCATTGCTTGTAATACTGCGACTGCGGTCGTCTGGGAAGAAATCAAGGCTCAACTAGACATTCCTGTCTTGGGTGTAATTTTACCAGGAGCTTCGGCAGCCATCAAGTCTAGCCAAGGTGGGAAAATCGGGGTCATTGGAACGCCCATGACGGTACAATCAGACATTTATCGTCAGAAAATTCATGATCTGGATCCAGACTTACAGGTGGAGAGTTTGGCCTGTCCCAAGTTTGCTCCCTTGGTTGAGTCGGGTGCTCTGTCAACCAGTGTCACCAAGAAAGTGGTCTATGAAACCCTGCGTCCCTTGGTTGGCAAGGTGGATAGCCTGATTTTGGGTTGTACCCATTATCCACTGCTCAGACCTATTATTCAAAATGTCATGGGGCCCAAGGTTCAGCTCATCGATAGTGGAGCAGAGTGCGTACGGGACATTTCAGTCTTACTCAATTATTTTGAAATCAATCGTGGTCGCGATGCTGGACCACTCCATCACCGTTTTTACACAACAGCCAGCAGCCAAAGTTTTGCACAAATTGGTGAAGAATGGCTGGAAAAAGAGATTCATGTGGAGCATGTAGAATTATGACAAATAAAATTTATGAATATAAGGATGAACAGGACTGGTATGTCGGGTCCTATGGTATTTTTGGTGGCGTCCGGACGTTGACGGATGATGACTTGGATTTTCCTCTATTGGAGTTTGCCCAAAGATTTCGAGATGAGGATCGAGGTTTTCCTGTTTCTGTTACTGTTTTACGCTATGGTTCTCTCTACCGTTTATTGTCTTTTGTGGTAGATATCCTCAACCAAGAAATGGGACGAAATGTGGAAGTCATCCAACGTCAGGGGGCTTTTCTCTTAGTTGAAAATGGGCAACTCCTGCATGTAGAATTGCCTAAAGAAGGTGTTGATGTAGAAGCATTCTTTGAGACAAACAAGGTCAGAGAAACCTTATTGATTGCGACTCGTAACGAGGGCAAGACCAAGGAATTCCGAGCTATCTTTGACAAGCTAGGCTACGATGTAGAAAATCTTAATGACTATCCTGACCTACCTGAAGTAGCAGAAACAGGTATGACCTTTGAAGAAAATGCCCGTCTCAAGGCAGAAACCATTTCTCAATTAACGGGCAAGATGGTTTTGGCAGATGACTCAGGTCTCAAAGTCGATGTCCTTGGTGGCTTGCCAGGTGTCTGGTCAGCTCGTTTCGCAGGTGTGGGAGCTACTGACCGTGAAAACAATACCAAACTCTTGCACGAATTGGCCATGGTCTTTGAACTCAAGGACCGCTCGGCTCAATTCCATACAACCCTAGTCGTAGCCAGTCCAAACAAGGAAAGTTTGGTTGTTGAAGCTGACTGGCCTGGCTACATTAACTTTGAACCTAAGGGTGAAAATGGCTTTGGCTATGACCCTCTCTTCCTTGTAGGAGAGACAGGGAAGTCCTCAGCTGAATTAACCCTCGAAGAAAAAAATAGTCAATCTCACCGTGCCTTAGCCGTTAAGAAACTTTTGGAGGTATTTCCATCATGGCAAAGCAAACCATCATTGTAATGAGCGATTCTCATGGCGATAGCTTGATTGTGGAAGAAATCCGTGATCGCTATGTGGGCAAAGTTGATGCCGTTTTTCATAACGGCGATTCTGAACTGCGTCCTGATTCTCCCCTTTGGGAAGGCATCCGTGTTGTTAAAGGGAATATGGACTTCTATGCAGGTTACCCAGAACGTTTGGTGACTGAGCTTGGTTCGACCAAGATTATCCAAACCCATGGTCACTTGTTTGACATCAATTTCAACTTTCAAAAGTTGGACTACTGGGCTCAGGAGGAAGAGGCCGCTATCTGCCTCTATGGTCACTTGCATGTGCCAAGTGCTTGGATGGAAGGCAAGATCCTCTTTCTAAATCCAGGTTCTATCAGTCAACCACGAGGTACCATCAGAGAATGTCTCTATGCTCGTGTGGAGATTGATGATAGTTACTTCAAAGTGGACTTTTTGACACGAAACCATGAGGTGTATCCAGGCTTGTCCAAGGAGTTTAGCCGATGATTGCCAAGGAGTTTGAGACTTTCTTGTTGGGGCAGGAGGAAACTTTTTTGACTCCTGCTGAAAATCTAGCCGTGTTGATTGATACCCACAATGCGGATCATGCGACCCTCTTGCTCAGTCAGATGACCTATACCCGTGTTCCTGTTGTGACAGATGAAAAACAGTTTGTTGGGACGATTGGGCTCAGAGATATTATGGCTTATCAGATGGAGCATGACTTGAGCCAAGAAATCATGGCGGATACGGATATCGTTCATATGACCCAAACGGACGTAGCGGTTGTTTCGCCTGATTTCACCATTACGGAGGTCTTGCACAAGCTGGTAGATGAGTCCTTCTTGCCGGTTGTGGATGCGTCTGGTATTTTCCAAGGGATTATCACGCGCAAGTCTATCCTCAAAGCAGTCAATGCCCTCTTGCATGACTTTAGTAAGGAATATGAGATTCGATGCAAATGAGAGATAGGATTTCAGCCTTTTTAGAAGAAAAGCAGGGCTTATCTGCCAATTCCAAGCAGTCCTATAAGTATGATTTGGAGCAATTTTTAGACATAGTAGGCGAGCGGGTTTCTGATACTAGTCTCAAGATTTACCAAGCCCAGCTAGCCAATCTAAAAATCAGCGCTCAGAAGCGAAAGATTTCGGCCTGTAATCAATTTCTCTACTTTCTCTATCAAAAAGGAGAAGTGGACAGCTTTTACCGTTTGGAATTAGCTAAACAAGCTGAAAAGAAGACCGAGAAGTCAGAACTGTTAGACCTAGACTCTTTTTGGCAGGAAAGCGACTATCCAGAGGGCCGCTTACTGGCTCTCCTAATCTTGGAAATAGGGCTCTTGCCGAGTGAGATTTTAGCTCTAAAGGTTGCGGATATCAATCTGGATTTTCAGGTGTTGCGAATCAAGAAGGATTCCCAACAGAGGATTGTCACCATTCCCACAACCTTGCTTTCAGAGTTGGAACCCTTGATGGGCCAGACCTATCTTTTTGAAAGGGCAGGGAAAGCCTATTCTCGTCAGTGGGCCTTTCGTCAGCTAGAAGCTTTTGTCAAGGAGAAAGGTTTTCCAGCACTATCAGCCCAAGCCTTGCGGGAACAGTTCATTCTACGACAAATTGAAAACAAGGTCGATTTGTACGAAATTGCAAAAAAATTAGGATTAAAAACAGTCCTGACCTTAGAAAAGTATAGATAATGGATATTAAATTAAAGGATTTTGAAGGGCCCCTGGACTTGCTCTTGCACCTGGTTTCTAAGTATCAGATGGATATCTACGATGTGCCCATTACGGAAGTCATTGAACAGTATCTAGCCTATGTCTCAACCCTGCAGGCCATGCGTCTGGAAGTGACGGGCGAGTACATGGTCATGGCCAGCCAGCTCATGCTGATTAAGAGTCGTAAACTCCTTCCAAAGGTAGCGGAAGTGACAGATTTGGAAGATGACCTAGAGCAGGATCTTCTCTCTCAAATCGAAGAATACCGCAAGTTCAAGCTTTTGGGGGAGCACTTGGAAGCCAAGCACCAAGAACGGGCCCAGCACTATTCCAAAGCACCGACAGAGTTGATTTACGAAGATGCGGAGCTTGTGCATGACAAGACGACCATTGACCTCTTTTTGGCTTTTTCAAATATCCTAGCCAAGAAAAAAGAGGAGTTTGCACAAAATCACACGACTATCTTGCGGGATGAGTATAAGATTGAGGACATGATGGTTATCGTGAAAGAGTCCTTGGCTGGACGAGATCAATTGCGCTTGCAGGATTTGTTTAAGGAAGCCCAGAATCTCCAAGAGGTCATCACCCTCTTTCTGGCAACCCTAGAGTTAATCAAAACCCAGGAGCTGGTCCTCGTGCAAGAGGAGAGTTTCGGAGATATTTATCTCATGGAAAAGAAGGAAGAAAGTCAAGTGGCCCAAAGCTAGACTTGATAGAGAGGAAAGATGAGTACTTTAGCAAAAATAGAAGCGCTCTTGTTTGTAGCGGGTGAAGATGGGATTAGAGTCCGCCAGTTAGCTGAACTCCTCTCTCTGCCACCGACAGGCATCCAACAGAGTTTAGAAAAATTAGCCCAGAAGTATGAAAAGGACCCAGATTCCAGTTTGGATCTGATTGAGACTGGTGGTGCTTATAGATTGGTGACCAAGCCTCAATTTGCAGAGATTTTGAAGGAATACTCTAAGGCACCTATCAACCAGAGTTTATCTCGGGCTGCCCTTGAGACCTTGTCCATTATTGCCTACAAACAGCCGATTACGCGGATAGAAATTGATGCCATCCGTGGAGTTAACTCGAGTGGAGCCTTGGCAAAGTTGCAGGCTTTTGACCTGATAAAGGAAGACGGGAAAAAGGAAGTATTGGGGCGCCCCAACCTCTATGTGACTACGGATTATTTCCTAGATTACATGGGGATAAACCATTTAGAAGAATTACCAGTGATTGATGAGCTTGAGATTCAAGCCCAAGAAAGCCAATTATTTGGTGAAAGGATAGAAGAAGATGAGAATCAATAAGTATATTGCCCACGCAGGTGTGGCCAGTAGGAGAAAAGCAGAAGAGCTGATCAAGCAAGGTTTGGTGACGGTTAACGGCCAAGTGGTGCGTGAACTAGCAACCACTATCAAGTCAGGCGACAAGGTCGAAGTTGAAGGTCAACCTATCTACAACGAAGAAAAGGTCTATTATCTGCTTAACAAACCACGTGGTGTGATTTCCAGTGTGACAGATGACAAGGGTCGTAAGACTGTTGTCGACCTTCTGTCCAATGTAAAAGAGCGCATTTACCCAGTTGGACGTTTGGACTGGGATACATCAGGGGTCTTGATTTTGACCAATGATGGGGATTTTACGGATGAGATGATTCACCCTCGTAATGAGATTGACAAGGTTTATGTCGCGCGTGTTAAAGGTGTGGCCAATAAGGACAATCTTCGCCCCTTGACCCGTGGTCTTGAGATTGATGGTAAGAAAACCAAGCCAGCTGTTTATGAAATTCTCAAAGTGGACCCAGTCAAAAATCGCTCTGTGGTGCAGTTGACCATCCATGAAGGGCGTAACCATCAGGTTAAAAAGATGTTTGAAGCTGTTGGTCTCCAAGTAGATAAGTTGTCTCGGACTCGTTTCGGACACCTAGACTTGACAGGACTCCGTCCAGGAGAATCCCGTCGTCTTAATAAAAAAGAAATCAGCCAACTACACACCATGGCTGTAACTAAGAAATAATGAAACGAATTTTAATAGCGCCTGTGCGCTTTTACCAACGTTTTATCTCACCAGTCTTTCCACCCTCTTGTCGCTTTGATCTGACTTGTTCCAACTACATGATTCAGGCTATTGAAAAACATGGTTTTAAGGGAGTATTGATGGGCTTGGCTCGGATTTTACGTTGTCATCCCTGGTCGAAAACAGGTAAGGACCCCGTTCCAGACCACTTTTCCCTTAAACGAAATCAAGAAGGGGAATGAGGTGGGGTAAAAAATAGATTTCAAAATGATAAAAACGCATCCTATCAGGTTTTCATGAACTACTTGATAGGATGTGTTTTATCATGTCAAAATTTTACTTAAATTGAGTTTAAATCAGCTTATTTCAAGGCTTTTTGTGTGTCTTCAATCATGAGTTTTGTTGATTCAAGACCGCCTCCACTTAGATACCAGAGGTCTGGTGTTAGTTGGATAATCTTACCATTTTTAGCGGCAGGTGTTTCAGAGATAAGGGCATTTTCTAGGACACCGTCGTTGCTAGAGTTATCCCCACCGATGGCAAGGGTACGGTTGATGACAAAGAGAATGTCAGGGTTGATTTCTTTGACACTTTCAAAGCTGACTTCTTGTCCGTGGCGAGAATCTTCAAATTGAGTATCAGTTGGCTTGAATTTCAAGGTTTGATACAAGAAAGAAAAACGAGATTGAGCACCAAAGGCTGCCATTTTTCCTTCATTAAGGAGGATGGCAAGGGCTTTTTTGTCAGAGCTTTCATTTTTAGTAGCGACTTCTTGAATGCTCTTGTCTAGCTTGACTAATTCTTCCTTGGCTTTCTGTGTACCAGTTTCGCCGAAGGCGCTTGCTAAGGATTCGATATTAGCCTTGGTAGAAGTCCAGTAGTCGTCCTTGCTTGCTTGGAAGAGAACGGTTGGGGCGATTTCTTTGAATTTGTCTACGAATTTTTGTGTACGTAGGGAAGCAATAATCAAATCAGGCTCAAGGGCGGCGATAGCTTCTAAATCAGGTTCTCTCATAGAACCAACATTTTTAACTTTTCCAGCTAGGTCTTTGAGATAGGTTGGTACTGTTTTTGTAGGCATTCCAACGATATTTTTTTCAAATCCTAGAGCACGAATAGTATCCGCAGCGCCGAGGTCAAAGGTCACAATCTTTTCAGGAACTTTGGAAAGTTTGACCTCGTCTAGTGAACTTTTAATGGTTATCTCTGTTGGAGCAGAGTTGCTTGTTTCCGACTGACTAGTGCTTGAGTTTGTATTTGTACTGCATGCACCAAGTAGAAGCAAGAAGCTGGCCACTAGGGCAGTGAAATAAAGTTTAAGGGATGTTTTCATGATTTCTCCTTTTTAAAATGTGATAACGATTTAGGGAGTCTCTTGGTCTTATTGACTAAGAGACCGAAGGTTCTCTAACTTGAGCTTCTATGTTACTAGCTATAGATACAGATCTTTTTGCCATTGATATCAGCTAGCGTGATGGGAATCTCATAAAGTTGACTGAGCAGGTCAGCCTGCATGATTTGATTGGTTCTTCCCTTGCTAAAGACCTGGCCGTCCTTGAAGGCGACAATTTCATCTGCATACTGACTGGCCATGTTGATATCGTGGAGGACGATGATAATGGTCTTGCCGAGTTCCCCCACCAGTCGTCGAAGAATCTGCATCATGCTGACGCTTTGCTTGATATCGAGATTGTTGAGTGGTTCGTCCAGCAAGATAAAGTCCGTATCCTGGGCCAGTACCATAGCGATAAAGACGCGCTGGAGTTGCCCCCCAGACAGGCTATTGATGTAGCGGTCTTTTAAGTTGGTCAGTTCCAAATAGTCTAGCGTTTCTCGGATTTTTTCCCAGTCTTTTGATCTAAGTCGACCTCGGCTGTAGGGAAAACGTCCAAAACTGACCAGTTCTTCAACAGTCAATTTGGCTTGGTAATTGATTTTCTGTTTTAGGATAGTCAGTTCTTGAGCCAGTTCTTGTGAATTCCAGCTCTCGATTTCACGTCCTTTGATACTGAGAACTCCCTGATCTTTCTTGGTTAGTCTGCTCATGATGGAGAGGAGAGTCGATTTTCCAGCACCATTTGGACCAATAAAGGCTGTCAGTTTTTGAGGACTGACTTCAAGCGAAATGCCTTGCAAAATATCCTGTTTTTGAATGGATTTGTCAATGTTTTCCAGTTTCACTGACGCGCCCTCCTGTATAGTAAGATAAAGAATAGGAGCCCCCCTACGCTCTCGATAATCATACTGATGCGAATTTCCAGCGCAAAGACTCGTTCAATCAGGGCTTGCCCTAAGATCAAGCTAATAAACCCAATCAGAATGGCTACTATAAAGAGTAACTTGTGCTGATAGTTTTTGACAATCAGGTAGGTGAGGTTAGCTAGCATAAAGCCGAAGAAGGCCATAGGCCCTACCAAGGCAGTGGCCGTTGAAGTTAAAAGCACGATGCCCCAGAGGAGTTCTCTCTGTTCTTTTTCAACATCGAGTCCCAATATCCGAGCTGTTTCTCTTTGTAGGTGCAAGACATCCAGAATGACTGCTTTTCGAAAGAAAAAGATTGTCAATGCGAGGATGATTAGAGAACCGATGGCTAGGATGGAAGTGTTGAGATGTTGAAAGGAAGCAAAGAGACTGTTCTGCAGTTTATCGTATTCGTTTGGATCCATCAGGACCTGAAGGAAGGTACTGATATTTCGAAAGAGACTTCCGAGGGCTAGACAGATCAACAGAATGAAGACAAGGTCTTGCTTCATCAGTGTCTTCAAGTAGCCTTGCAAGGCGAGAAAGAAGAGGGATTGAAGTAGAAGTAAGACTAGGAATTCTAAAATGGGAGACTTCCCGAGTTGAAGAAACTTACTTTCAAAAACCAGTAGTAGGGTTTGTAGTAGGACGTAGAAGGATTCGATTCCCAAAATACTTGGCGTCAGGAAACGATTTTCCGTCAGGGTTTGAAAACTAATGGTCGAAATCCCAGTCGCGATAGCTACCAAGAGATAAACGACAATTTTTTGGGAACGTAGCTTCCAGGCAAAGGCAGACAGGTGGGTGATGGGCCAAAAATAGAGGAGACAAGCTCCAATGGCCAGAATAATGAGAAGGCAGAAGAGTTTGGTATGTTTGCTTTTAAACTGCATCTTTTCGTCCCCCTCTCCAGAGAAGTAGGATAAAGACGAGGCTACCAATGATTCCTAGTAGAAGACTGACAGACAGCTCATAGGGCCGAATCAGAACTCGGGATAGGATGTCGCAGGCCAGAACTAGATTGGCACCGACTAGTGCGACGATGAGTTTGGTCTGGCTTAGATTATCTCCATAGCGCTTGCGAACAAGATTGGGAACGATGACCCCGAGAAATGGCAAGCCACCCACGGTAATCATGGTGACACTAGTCGTTAGTGCCACCAGAAAGAGGGCCAGTTTTTCAAGTAGGGAGTAGGAAATCCCCAAACTCTCGCTGGTTTCTTTCCCTAGATTCATGATAGTGAAGGTTTGGGATAATTTCCAAACGGCTATCAGGATGATGAGGCCTAAGAAGAGCCACTCATACTGATGAGTCTGAATCATGGAGAAGGATCCTTGGGTCCAAGCACTCATACTCTGAACCAGATTGAAACGATAGGCGATAACTTCTGTGACTGAGTCGATAATCCCACTATAGATGATTCCAATCAGAGGCAACATCCACCTTTCCTTTACAGTAAAAATGGTCATAAAGGCTAGGAAGAAGAGGGTAAATATGATGGATGAAACAAAAGCGAAGAGCATCTTTTGGGTTAGACTCGCAGACGGAAAGATAAAGAGGCTCAATACCATTCCCAGTTTGGCGGCTTCAGTGGTTCCAACTGTACTCGGAGCAGCAAACTGATTTTGAGTGATGGTCTGCATGAGAAGGCCTGCCATACTCATACTAGAGGCCGCAAGGAGAATACTGATGGTTCTTGGAAGACGGGACTCCTGAAATAGTAGCCAGGTCTGCTGGTCGAAAGCAAAGAGTTTTCCCCATGAAAAATCACTGGTTCCAATGCTAATAGAGAGAAAGACTAGGAGCAGAAGTAAGCCAATTAAATAATGAGAAAGTTTCATACCCCGTCCTTTCATGTAGATTTGGTATCGAAAGATACCTGCGGATATTACTGTAACATGTTTTTTCTAATCTGTCAATAAAATTTCTGACAATTTAATGTAAAAAAGAAAGAAAAATTCCTGAAAGAATATCTGTCTCTCTTTTTTATAGGAAAACTGAGTAAGAAACTATCCACCTTCCCACTATCCTTCTCCTCTAAAAAGTGGTAAAATGGATGAAAGAAAGAAGGAACTGAAATGACAACATTATTTTCAAAAATTAAAGAAGTAAC
Organism: Streptococcus sp. 1055; assembly: GCF_013276815.1. Classification (NCBI taxonomy): domain Bacteria; kingdom Bacillati; phylum Bacillota; class Bacilli; order Lactobacillales; family Streptococcaceae; genus Streptococcus; species Streptococcus sp. 1055. Next base: position 10,967 of record NZ_VMLT01000150.1, read on the forward strand.
AGAACTTGCTGCTATCTCAGGTCATGAGGCGCCTGTCCGTGCTTATCTTCGTGAAAAATTGACACCGCATGTGGATGAAGTGGTGACAGATGGCTTGGGTGGTATTTTTGGTATTAAACATTCAGAAGCAGCGGATGCGCCGCGCGTCTTGGTCGCTTCTCACATGGATGAAGTTGGTTTTATGGTCAGCGAAATCAAGCCAGATGGTACCTTCCGTGTCGTAGAAATCGGTGGCTGGAACCCCATGGTAGTCAGCAGCCAACGTTTCAAACTTCTGACTCGTGACGGTCGTGAAATTCCTGTGATTTCAGGTTCTGTTCCGCCGCATTTGACTCGTGGAAAGGGGGGACCAACCATGCCAGCCATTGCCGATATCGTCTTTGATGGCGGTTTTGCGGATAAGGCTGAGGCAGAAAGTTTTGGAATCCGTCCTGGTGATACCATCGTACCAGATAGCTCTGCAATCTTGACAGCCAATGAAAAAAATATCATCTCAAAAGCTTGGGACAACCGCTACGGTGTTCTTATGGTTAGCGAGTTGGCGGAAGCTCTGTCAGGTCAGAAACTTGGCAATGAACTCTATCTGGGTTCTAACGTCCAAGAAGAGGTTGGTCTCCGTGGTGCGCATACTTCCACAACCAAGTTTGACCCAGAAGTTTTCCTAGCAGTTGACTGCTCACCTGCTGGTGATGTTTATGGCGGTCAAGGCAGGATTGGAGATGGAACCTTGATTCGTTTCTACGATCCAGGTCACTTGCTTCTCCCAGGAATGAAGGATTTCCTTTTGACAACAGCTGAAGAAGCTGGTATCAAGTACCAATACTACTGTGGTAAAGGCGGAACAGACGCTGGCGCAGCACATCTGAAAAATGGTGGTGTCCCATCAACAACAATCGGAGTCTGTGCTCGTTATATCCATTCTCACCAAACACTTTATGCAATGGATGACTTCCTAGAAGCGCAAGCCTTCTTACAAGCCTTGGTGAAGAAATTGGATCGTTCAACAGTTGATTTGATTAAAAATTATTAAACATAAGGAGGTGGTAGGGATGGTAGAACCAAACCTAGAAAGCCTTGTAAAAGATCTTTACAATCATGCTCGACATGATTTGAGTGAAGATTTAGTTGCTGCTCTCCTAGAGACTGCTAAAAAACTGCCTACTACAAATGAGCAATTGCTGGCAGTTCGTCTCTCAGGTCTGGTCAATCGTGAATTGCTCAAGAATCCCAAACATCCGGCACCTGAGTTGCTCAATTTGGCTCGTTTTATCAAGAGAGAAGAAACCAAGTACAGAGGAACCGCAGTTTCTGCGCTTATGTATGGGGAGATTTTTAAAATGCTTTGATTCCATTGTGGATCAAAGTATTTTTTGGTACGACGGGCATGTCGTGCATCTGAGGTGTAAGTCCTCGGTGGGCACCTGCTACCGGTGAACCCAATAGCGATTCCTAAGCCTGACTATCGTGAGGTAGCGGATTAAAACGGTCTGGAGATAGACCGTTTTAAGTCTGACACTGGAAATAAGAATCGTTAGAGGAAGGGATAGCGAAATCGTGGCTCTACGAACAGGAAGGTGATAGTAAGGCGTATATAGCGGATAAGGGGGCCAGAAACTCTAAAGTCCAAAAA
>NZ_VMLT01000151.1:0-6203 GCF_013276815.1 Streptococcus sp. 1055
CTGACGAAGTCAGTAACCACACCTACGGCAAAGTGAATCTGAAGTAGTTTGAAGAGAGTATAACTTGTCTTTTAGAAAAGGAGCCTATAATGAAAGTCTTTCAGAATGTAAATATCGTGACTTGTGATCAAGATTTCCATGTTTATCTTGATGGAATCTTAGCAGTCAAGGATTCTCAAATCGTCTATGTCGGTCAAGATAAGCCAGCGTTTTTAGAGCAAGCTGAGCAGATTATAGACTATCAGGGAGCTTGGATTATGCCTGGGTTGGTCAATTGCCACACCCATTCTGCTATGACAGGTTTGAGAGGAATTCGGGATGATAGCAATCTCCATGAATGGCTCAATGACTATATCTGGCCAGCAGAAGCTGAGTTTACTCCCGACATGACTACTAAGGCGGTCAAAGAAGCTCTGACAGAGATACTCCAGTCAGGAACAACAACCTTTAATGATATGTATAATCCCAATGGTGTGAATATTGAGCAGATTTATCAGGCAGTGAAAGATTCCAAGATGCGTTGTTATTTTTCTCCGACTCTTTTTTCTTCAGAGACAGAAACAACTGCTGAGACTATAAGCAGAACTCGATCCATCATAGACGAAATCTTAAAATATAAAAATCCAAATTTCAAGGTTATGGTAGCACCTCATTCTCCCTATAGCTGCAGTAGAGACTTGCTGGAAGCGAGTTTGGAAATGGCAAAAGAGCTTGCTATTCCAATCCATATCCATGTGGCGGAGACCAAGGAAGAATCAGGCATTATCCTGAAACGATACGGCAAACGCCCCCTCGCCTTTCTAGAAGAACTGGGTTACTTAGATCATCCGTCTGTCTTTGCTCATGGGGTCGAATTAAACGAGCGAGAAATTGAACGCTTGGCAACTTCTCAAGTGGCTATTGCTCACAATCCTATCAGTAATCTCAAACTGGCATCAGGAATTGCTCCAATTATCCAGCTCCAAAAAGCAGGAGTAGCAGTCGGAATTGCGACTGACTCGGTCGCTTCCAATAACAATCTTGATATGTTTGAGGAGGGACGGACTGCAGCCCTTCTTCAGAAGATGAAAAGTGGAGATGCCAGCCAATTTCCTATCGAAACAGCTCTCAAGGCACTGACAATCGAAGGGGCTAAGGTTCTAGGAATGGAAAATCAGATAGGAAGTCTAGAAGTCGGCAAGCAGGCAGATTTTCTCGTTATTCAACCACAAGGCAAAATCCATCTCCAACCTCAAGAAAATATGCTCTCTCACCTAGTTTATGCTGTCAAATCCAGTGATGTTGATGATGTCTATATTGCTGGAGAACAGGTTGTTAAGCAAGGTCAAGTTCTGACAGTAGAACTTTAGAAGAAAAATCACGAAAAATTTTAAAAAAAGTTTGTAAAAATCTTGCATTCTTTTTTTGACTATGCTATACTTATATACGGTTTGAAAAAACTGCCTAAGACAGTAGGGGAGCTCGACTCATAAATATCCTACCGAGGACAAAACGTATCATGTAAAAAGAAGCGTATTGTACTTTCGTGTCTAGGTTTGGGCGCGTTTTTCTTTTGGAAAAATTCCCCAAGCAAAATAATTACGGAGGTGAACACACTAATGAGTGAAGCAATTATTGCTAAAAAAGCGGAACTAGTTGACGTAGTAGCTGAAAAAATGAAAGCTGCTGCATCTATCGTCGTTGTAGACGCTCGTGGTTTGACAGTTGAGCAAGATACAGTTCTTCGTCGTGAGCTTCGTGGAAGCGAAGTTGAGTATAAAGTCATTAAAAACTCAATCTTGCGTCGTGCAGCTGAAAAAGCTGGTCTTGAAGATCTTGCATCAGTATTCGTTGGACCATCTGCAGTAGCATTTTCTAACGAAGATGTTATTGCACCAGCGAAAATCTTGAACGACTTTTCTAAAAACGCTGAAGCACTTGAAATCAAAGGTGGTGCAATCGAAGGCGCTGTCGCATCTAAAGAAGAGATTCTTGCACTTGCAACTCTTCCAAACCGCGAAGGACTTCTTTCTATGCTCCTTTCTGTACTTCAAGCGCCAGTGCGCAACGTTGCTCTTGCAGTCAAAGCGGTTGCAGAAAGCAAAGAAGACGCAGCTTAATCTTAAGCTACGTAGCGTAGCCTAGCTACGAAAATCTATTATAAATTTAAAACATATTTGGAGGAAATAACAATGGCATTGAACATTGAAAACATTATTGCTGAAATTAAAGAAGCTTCAATCCTTGAATTGAACGACCTTGTAAAAGCTATCGAAGAAGAATTTGGTGTAACTGCAGCTGCTCCTGTAGCTGTTGCTGCAGCTGGTGCTGCTGACGCTGGTGCTGCTAAAGATTCATTCGACGTTGAATTGACATCTGCAGGCGACAAAAAAGTTGGCGTTATCAAAGTTGTACGTGAAATCACAGGTCTTGGTCTTAAAGAAGCTAAAGAACTTGTTGACGGTGCACCAGCACTTGTTAAAGAAGGCGTTGCAACTGCAGAAGCTGAAGAAATCAAAGCTAAATTGGAAGAAGCTGGAGCTTCAGTTACTCTTAAATAATAGAGCGACTACATTAGTAGCTTAAAAACATGATTAAATCGCTATTCTTAGGAGTAGTGGTTTTTCTTTTTGTTTAAGAAGTTGGCGAGTAAGTAATACTCAATGAAAANNGACGAAGTCAGTAACATATCTACGGTAAGGCGACGCTGACGTGGTTTGAAGAGATTTTCGAAAAGTATAAAATAGATTGAATTTAGAATAGTCCACTGAGTTTTATAAAACATTGTTAGAAATTGGTTTGAATTCCGCAATCAATTTGTTCGGTTTTTATTTCATTTAATTTAATTTAATTAAATTAGAATTTCCCAACCGTTTAACTCAAGATAAAAATCCCCAATCGAAGCGATTGAGGATTAAGCAAATGAATCTTAAACAATACCTTGGGCAATCATAGCGTTTGCTACATTTTCAAATGCAGCAATGTTTGCTCCTGCAAGATAGTCTTTATCAAGACCATATGTTTCTGAAGTTGTTTTAGCTGTGTTGAAGATGTTTGTCATGATGTCTTTGAGACGTCCATCAACTTCCTCACGAGTCCATGAGAGGCGAAGACTGTTTTGGCTCATTTCAAGGGCTGAAACGGCTACACCACCAGCGTTGGCAGCTTTGGCAGGTCCGTAGAAGATACCATTTTCTTTGTAGATTTTGATGGCATCAAGGTCGCTCGGCATGTTGGCACCTTCAGATACACAGATAACGCCTTGAGCAACCAAACGTTTAGCTGCTTCACCGTTGATTTCGTTTTGAGTAGCACATGGAAGCGCAATATCATAGTTTCCAGCGTAAGTCCATACAGAACCTTCGTGATATGTTGCAGTTGCTTTCTCAGCTGCATACTCAGTCAAACGAGCACGACGTTTCTCTTTAACATCAACCAAAAGATCGAAGTCGATACCATTTTCATCGATGACATAACCGTTTGAGTCAGATACAGAGATGACAGTAGCGCCAAGTTCAGTCGCTTTTTGAAGAGCGTATTGAGCAACGTTCCCAGAACCTGAAATAACCACTTTCTTACCAGCAAAGCTATTACCGTTAGCTTTCAGCATTTCTTCAGTATAGTAAACCAAACCGTAACCAGTTGCTTCTGGACGAATCAAGCTACCACCAAATTCAAGAGGCTTACCAGTCAAGACACCAGCATCAAATTGGTTAAGACGCTTGTATTGACCATAAAGGTAACCAATTTCACGTCCACCTACGCCGATATCACCAGCAGGTACGTCAAGTGATGGTCCGATGTGTTTTTGCAACTCAGTCATGAAGCTTTGGCAGAAGCGCATCACTTCAGCATCTGTTTTACCTTTAGGATCGAAGTCTGATCCACCTTTACCTCCACCGATTGGAAGTCCAGTCAAGACGTTTTTGAAGATTTGTTCAAATCCGAGGAATTTCAAAATCCCTTGGTTTACAGTTGGGTGGAAACGAAGTCCTCCTTTGTATGGTCCAACAGCTGAGTTGAATTGAACACGGTAACCACGGTTTACTTGAATTTTTCCATCACGGTCAACCCAAGGAACACGGAAAGAAATTACGCGCTCAGGCTCAGTAATACGTGCCAAGATATTTTCTTCGATATACTCAGGGTGTTTTTCAAATACAGGTTCCAAAGTGTTGAAAAATTCTTCAACAGCTTGGAGGAATTCAGCCTCGTGCCCATTACGAGCTTTTACAGTTTCAAACACGCTTTGGATATATTCTTTAGCAGATGTCATATCGTTCTCCTTTTGTTGTCATATTTTATTACATGAGCTATTATAGCAGAATTTTTTTAAACTGTAAAGAGAAAAACAAAAATTTTCTAAAAATTCTTTCAATTTAGTTTTAAGACTTTTTGAAAATAGACAAAAAACGAACCTTTTTCTTGTAAATATCTTTCTCAAAGAGAAAATCTGAAAATATGCTATAAGAGAAGAAAATGTTTAGCAATTCAGAAATCACTTGTTAATTTATCCATGATATGTTAGATTTGCCAGCAAAACTATGACCATTTTGGAGGAAAGAAATATTTACATCTCCTTATTCAGGGCAGGATTTTCTATACAAGTATAGATGTCTTGCTGGAGTTGGATCATGGAACCCAAGCGGTTATTGAGATTTAGAACTATCATCAGAATTTTTTCATTAGACTTGTTCGGTAACCATAAAGTACTATACTATCTATGAACAAGACCCAGAAAAAGTAGCCTTATTTCTTAAGAATTTTAATAGTTTAAAGCACTTAGCACCTGTTTATATTGATGAAACAGGATTCGATACTTACTTTTATCGAGAATATGGTCGCTCATCAAAGGATCAGTTAATAGGAGGTAAAGTCTCTGGAAGAAGATATCAGGGGATTTCTTTGGTTGCAGGTCTAACAAATGGTGACTTAATCGCTCCAATGACCTACGAAGAGACGATGACGAGCGACTTTTTTGAAGCATGGTTTCAGAAATTTCTCTTACCAACATTAACCACACCCTCAGTTATTATTATGGATAATGCAAGATTCCAATAGAATAGCTAGGATAGAATTCTTGTGTGAAGAGTTTGGGCATAAACTTTTACCCCTTCCTCCCTACTCACCTGAGTACAATCCTATTGAGAAGACATGTGCTCATATCAAAAAGCACCTCAAAAAGGTATTACCAAGTTGCAATACCTTTTACGAGGCTCTTTTGTCCCACTCTTGTTTCAGTTTGTTATAAACACCTAAGATAAGAGCTATACTAGGTAAATAAAAATCTCTATACTATTTGAAAGTGAAGACTACTCACTGTGAGATAGTATAGAGTATTTTTGTTGTAGTTAAACCATCCTACCCATTCCCCATTGTAATTAACACGGTAACCGTCTGGTGTAGTCGTATTGATTGCTAGAGCACCAGAGCTATAGGCATAGTACCATTTGCCAGATACCTTCATCCAGCCTGTTTTCATAGCACCTGAATCTTGAAGGTAGTACCAGCTACCATTATCTTTGAGCCAGCCAGTCTTCATAGCACCTGAACCGTCGAGATAGTACCAAGTCTCACCGTCTTTCAACCAACCTGTTTGCATCCAGACTGAACTATCGAAGCGATACCAGATATTATCTAATTTTGCCCACTGATTGTAAGGGTAAGATCCCATCAAGTTGCATAAACTACCAACGCGAGCCAGCTTGTCGCCAAAAACCCATACTTTTACCTACTTCTTGCATTTGGTTAAAGAAATTGTAGGAATTATTCGTTGTACTCTTATTTTCATTTTTGATTTTATGAGTTCCGATAGCCTTCAAATTTTTGTCAAAAAGATTCGCCTTAGTCGCAAATGTTTGAATCTGAGAAGAGTAGGCTTCTATGTATTGAATGGCTTTTCCATAACCACCAGCTAATTCTTCAGAGCCACCAGATGATGTTCCGAAACTTTGTGCAACGGTAATCCATCCATTTTGAGTAACAGGGTTTTCAAAGGCTGCCAAACCCATATAGGTCAATTCTGGATTGATTAAGGATTCGTAGTGTCCAGTTTAATCAGAGACATTTGCTCCGCTACGAGATTTATACTCATCTACTTTCAAAAAGCATTCTAGTCCATCTCCGATTAACGATGGACGTTATCACCTCCTTCTCCAGTCCTTGTATAACATCTTGAAGTTGATTCATGACATCTTCCAAAGTTCGAAAGGCTTTATTCTTAA
>NZ_VMLT01000152.1:0-7572 GCF_013276815.1 Streptococcus sp. 1055
ATAGAACTGACGAAGTCAGTAACATATATCTACGGCAAGGCGACGTTGACGTGGTTTGAAGAGATTTTCGAAGAGTATAAGCCTCTACATAACAAAACGCATATTACCAAGGCTCAAGACCTGATAATATGCGCTTTTCTTTTTTATTCAATGTGGGTTGTTTGATTAGCAAAGGCGATAATGGCTTGCTTCAACTCATCTCCACTGAGAGTGCGGAACTCTCCAATCTTTTGATTGATGGCTTCTAGAGGCATGACATTAACCTTACCAACGAAAATCTTATCCATAACTTGGTTATCAACAAGTTCTGTTGATACCAAGAGTTCTTCGTAGAGTTTTTCACCTGGACGGATTCCAACTTCAACGATTGGAATTTCGCTTTCGGTGTGTCCACTTAGAAGGACCATTTTCTTGGCCAAGTCATAGATTTTGACTGGTTTGCCCATATCAAGGATAAAGACTTCCCCATCCTTGGCATAAGCACCAGCATGGATAACCAGACGGCTAGCTTCTGGAATAGTCATAAAGTAACGGGTCATACGGAAGTCTGTCACCGTTACAGGCCCACCTTCAGCAATCTGACGTTCAAAGACTGGAATGACACTACCACGACTACCAAGAACATTCCCAAAACGAACCGCACAGTAGGTCGATTGGCTACGTTGGTTAAAGCCAGTGACAATCAACTCAGCCACGCGCTTGGTTGCTCCCATAACATTGGGTGGATTAACTGCCTTATCTGTCGAAATCATAACCATCTTAGACACTTTAGCTTCATCAACAGCCTTAGCAACATTGTAAGTTCCGCGGATATTGTTTTTGAAGGCTTCTTTTGGATTGCGCTCCATCATAGGAACATGCTTGTGGGCTGCCGCATGATAAACAATAGCAGGTTTGTACTGCTCAAAGACTTGCAAGAGACGGTCGTAGTCTTGAATGTCGGCAATCACAGGTACATAATCAATCCCTTGGAACTTACGAATCAATTCATGATAAACAAGGTAGATTGAGTTTTCCCCATGACCGAGCAAGACAATGCGTTCAGGATTGAAGCGACTAACTTGACGACAGATTTCAGAACCGATTGAACCTCCAGCTCCTGTGACTAAGATGGTCTTACCTGTCAGTTCTGCACCCAGACGCGATTCGTCAAGACGAATTTCCTGACGGCCCAAAAGGTCTGTAATATCAATCTTCTGGAAGCCAGTAGCTGCTTGGTGAAGGCCTTGAACAACGGTTTCAACCTTAGGCATCTTGTAACATTTGACACCCAGTTTATTACACATTTGCAGGATACGTTCATACTCTGACGGGTCAAGCGATGGAATTGCAACGATAACTCGCTCGATTTGATGGCGTTTAGCCAATTCAGGCAGATTGTCATAAGAACCTAAAACAGGAATACCACCAAGTTTTTGACCCTTTTTCTTAGCATCCTTATCCAAGATACCGACCAGCTCTAATTCACTTGTTGGATGTTGGTAACTATCCATAAAGAGAGCCCCACCATCACCGGCACCAATCAAGAAGGTCCGACGGTGTTCTCCATCACCACTGCCTTTTTTGCGTCTGGAGTAGATTAACTGCCAAGTAATCCGTGGCAATAAAATCAAGAAAGTACTCAACAAGATAAAGAGAATGATGAAACGGATGGAGAAAAGTGGCAAGAAGGCATAGCAGATACTATATGACAAGACACTGCTAGCAGTCACACCAAAAAAGATTTTCATAAAGTCCGTAATCTTGCTGTAACGACTAATACTAGCATTCAAGCCCCAAAATGCAATCATCAATTGATAAAACAAGAAGGCCAAACTCGTATAGATAATGTAGTCAACAGGTGCTGGATTAATCAAGCCGTAGAATAAGATATAAGATACAATGATGGAAACCACCATACTCAAAATATCAAATATTCCCCAGAAAACCTGCTTTTGTTGTTTATTTAAAATTTCCACCAGATCAATCACATAATCTGTGAGTTTTTTATTCATAGAAATTTACTCCTCCTTAAAAGAGTTTTACTATATTGTTATTGTAGCACATTTTAATTTATTTAGCTTATTTTTCCAAATAAATTACTGTTCCCTTGTACTCTTTCTTCCATTTAAATCCTCTAATTAAACCTACAATCGTTCCAAGGCCATAAGCAAAGTGAATGGAAAATAAAAGAAAGGGCATCACAATTAGAAATCCATTTTTATGTTTTAATAAAGTCAGCAAAGTGAGTAATGACAAAAGTAGAAAATAGGCACCTAATAGTAAAGTTATGAATACGAATGTGATCGGTAACAATGCTAGACTAAACACAAGACTCAAAACAAATAAACAAGGAACATAGTGAAATAATGATAAACACTTAGGCTGAACATAACTTGTCAAGCCAATCCACAAACCATTTGAATACTTTTGATGCAGCATTTTCTTGAATGTTGGTCGAATATACTGATAAGATAGAATACTTGGGCTATAGCGGATTTTATAACCATGTTCTCGAATTCTATAATGAATATCATTATCTTCAGTTCGGCCAAGTTGCTCATTTACTAAACCAACCTTCTGGAAAACCTCTCGTTTATACATCCCATGAAAAATAGAAGAAACATATCTATCCTCGGCACTATTTCGATAATTGGCAATGCTACTGCCAAACATATTTTCCTCAACAAGATGCAAGGTCTCTGCCCATTTTCCTTTTCCTTCGACAATCGTCGGTCTAGGCCCCCCACAGACAAATTCACCTTGTTGAATAACAGCCACATTGTTCATTACAAAACTCTCAGTAACTTTTGAATGAGCATCAATTTTTAAAATAAGGTCCCCTACAGAATGTTTAACTCCCAGGTTAAAACCACTAGCTTGATTTTTCTTAGGATTGTTATACAATCTAATTGAGTTAAACTCTGTATCTTCCTTTATAAATTGCTGAATGATAGCTGTGGTCCCATCTGTGGACATAGCATTTATAAATAGAATTTCAATATTCTCTTTAGGATAGGTTTGATTTTTTAAGTCTTCAATTAGACCAGACAGATATTTTTCTTCATTGTATGCACTGATTACAATGGATACGAGAAGACTTTCAACATTTTGAGTCACTACTACTCTCCTGAATTTTTCCTTCCACCATTCTATCATAATTTTCAAGACTTTCCCATTTTTATCTTGAAAGCCAGAAACCTTACTTGACATTATAGTGAAAAAGCCTTAAAATAAGCTGTTATTAAAATCAGCTAGAAGAGGTATTATATGAAAAAGCAATCACTCTTTTTTGTTCCAGGTATTATCCTGATTGGTGTTTCCTTGCGAACTCCTTTTACTGTTTTACCCATTATTTTGGGAAATATTTCGCAAGGTCTGGAGGTAGAAGTTAGTTCGCTTGGTGTCTTGACCAGCCTGCCTCTCCTTATGTTTACCCTCTTTTCACCATTTTCTACCCGACTGGCTCAGAAAATCGGCTTGGAGCATCTCTTCACCTACAGCCTCTTCTTCTTGACCATCGGCTCACTCATTCGACTAATCAATCTGCCCCTGCTCTATCTAGGAACCTTGATGGTTGGGGCAAGTGTCGCAGTCATCAATGTCCTGCTTCCTAGTCTTATCCAAGCCAATCAACCAAAGAAAATTGGTTTTCTGACCACCTTATATGTAACCTCTATGGGGATTGCAACGGCTCTGGCTTCCTATCTAGCTGTGCCCATTACACAAGCCAGTTCTTGGAAAGGACTTATCCTCCTCCTCACGTTACTCTGTCTAGCAACTTTTTTGGTCTGGCTCCCAAATCACCGCTATAATCATAGACTAGCTCCACAAACCAAACAAAAAAGTCAAATAAAGGTCATGCGTAATAAACAGGTTTGGGCAATTATTATCTTTTCAGGTTTTCAATCCTTGATCTTTTACACCGTCATGACCTGGTTACCTACCATGTCTATCCATGCAGGTCTATCCAGTCACGAAGCTGGCTTGCTGACTTCTATCTTATCTCTGATTAGCATTCCTTTTTCAATGACCATCCCAAGCCTGACAACCAGTTTATCTACTCGCAACCGTCAGCTCATGCTCACTCTGGTTTCACTAGCTGGTGTGGTCGGCATTTCCATGCTCTTTTTCCCAATCAATAATTTCATTTACTGGCTTGCCATCCATCTCCTCATCGGAACCGCAACCAGTGCCCTCTTCCCTTATCTCATGGTCAACTTTTCACTCAAGACAAGCGCCCCTGAAAAGACAGCCCAATTGTCCGGCCTATCTCAAACAGGAGGCTATATCCTAGCAGCCTTTGGGCCAACCCTCTTTGGTTACAGTTTTGACCTGTTCCACTCTTGGGTACCATCTGTAGCTGCCCTCTTGCTCATCGATATCCTGATGACTGTGGCCCTCTTTACAGTGGACAGAGCGGATAAGATCCTTTAAACTTCTAGTTTTAGCTAGAAGTTTTTTATATATAAAAATTTTACACATTTCTCTTGACAGGGCTTTCTTTTAGATGTACAATGTATGTGTAGAAAAATTATATATAAAAATCCTACACATTAGAAAAGGAGGTTTCCCATGTACTTTCCAACATCCTCTGCCTTGATTGAATTTCTCATCTTGGCCGTACTGGAAAAAGGGGATTCTTATGGTTATGAGATTAGCCAAACCATTAAGCTGATCGCTAATATCAAAGAATCCACACTCTATCCCATTCTCAAAAAATTGGAAGGCAATAGCTTTCTGACAACCTATTCTAGAGAGTTCCAAGGTCGCATGCGCAAATACTACTCCTTGACAAATGGTGGTATAGAACAGCTCTTGACCCTAAAAGATGAATGGGCACTCTATACAGACACCATCAATGGCATCATAGAAGGGAGTATCCGCCATGACAAGAACTGAATACCTGACTCAGCTAGAACTCTATCTCAAGAAACTACCTGAAGCTGACCAAATTGAAGCCATGGACTATTTCAGAGAGCTCTTTGACGATGCTGGAGTCGAAGGAGAGGAAGAACTCATCGCTAGCTTAGGAACTCCTAAGGAAGCAGCTCACGAAGTCCTCTCCAATCTTCTCGATAAAAAAATCAATGAGGCATCTGCTCAAAAGAATAACCGACAAATTTTGCATATCGCCTTGTTAGCTCTCCTTGCAGCCCCTATTGGTATTCCTCTGGGAATCGCCATCCTCGTGTCCCTGTTCGCAATCTTTGTGGCAGCCTTGACTGTCATCTTGGCTTTCTTTGCGGTTTCCATACTGGGTATCATCGGCGGATTCCTATTTTTAGTTGAAAGTTTCACTGTTCTCGCCCAAGCCAAATCAGCCTTTATCTTGATTTTCGGTTCTGGTTTACTAGCCATCGGTGCTTCTTCGCTAGTTTTACTAGGTATTTCCTATGTAGCCCGCTTCTTCGGTCTACTCATTGTTCGCTTGGTGCAATTTGTTCTCAAAAAAGGAAAGAGAGGTGACCAGCATGCGTAAATTGACAAAAGGATTTCTCATTTTTGGTGTGGTGACTACCGTTATCGGATTTATCCTGCTCTTTGTAGGCATCCAATCTGACGGGATTAAGAGCCTACTTTCCATGTCCAAAGAACCTGTCTATGATAGCCGTACGGAAGAACTAACCTTTGGCAAGGAAGTCGAAAACCTAGAAATCACTCTCCACCAACACGCGCTGACCATCACAGACTCTTTCGATGATCAAATCCACATTTCTTACCATCCATCTCTTTCTGCTCACCATGATCTTATCACCAATCAGAACGATAGAACTCTGAGTCTCACTGATAAGAAACTGTCTGAAAGTCCATTTATCTCTTCTGGAATTGATGGGATTCTCCATATTGTAAGTAGTTCATCTAATCGTTTTAATGATGTCATCATCGGACTACCGAAAGGGAGAACTCTAAAAGGGATCAACATCTCAGCCAATCGCGGACAAACCACCATCATAAATGCTAGCCTTGAAAATGCGACCCTCAATACAAACGGCTATATCCTCCGAATTGAAGGAAGTCGTATCAAAAACAGTAAACTCACAACTCCCAATATCGTCAATATCTTTGATACAGACCTTACAGATAGTCAGCTAGAGTCAACAGAGAATCACTTCCACGCTGAAAATATCCAAGTCCATGGTAAGGTTGAACTGACTGCCAAAGATTATCTCAGAATCATCCTAGACCAAAAAGAAAGCCAACGAATTAACTGGGACATCTCAAGTAACTACGGTTCTATCTTCCAATTCACAAGAGAAGAGCCTGAATCAAGAGGTACGGAATTAAGCAACCCTTACAAAACTGAAAAAACCGATGTCAAGGATCAACTCATTGCGAGATCTGATGATGATATTGAACTAATATCCACCCCAAGCAGACGTTGACAAAAACGCTTACATCTGCTACTATGGAAACTATTTATCTAACTAAAAGGAGGTTCTACCATGAAACAAGAATGGTTTGAAAGTAATGATTTTGTAAAAACAACAAGCAAGAACAAGCCTGAAGAGCAAGCTCAAGAGGTTGCAGACAAGGCTGAAGAAAGGATAGCCGATCTCGATACACCAATTGAAAAAAATACTCAGTTAGAGGAGGAAGTCTCTCAAGCTGAAGTCGAATTGGAAAGCCAGCAAGAAGAGACAATTGAAACGCCTGAAGACGGTGAAACGAGAACAGAAATAGAAGAAAAGAAAGCATTAGATTCTACTGAAGAAGAGCCAGACCTTCCTAAAGAAACAGAAAAAGTCACTATGGCTGAAGAAAGCCAAGAAGCTCTTCCTCAGCAAAAAGCAACCACGAAAGAGCCACTTCTTATCAGTAAATCTTTAGAAAGTCCCTATATCCCCGACCAAGTTCCAAAATCTAGGGATAAATGGAAAGAGCAAGCGCTTGATTTTTGGTCTTGGCTAGTGGAAGCGATCAAATCTCCTACAAGCAAGCTTGAAACAAGTAGCACACACAGCTACACAGCCTTTCTCTTGCTCATTCTGTTTTCTGCATCTTCCTTTTTCTTTAGTATCTATCACATCAAACATGCTTACTATGGACATATAGCAAGCATTAACAGTCGCTTCCCTGAGCAGCTAGCTCCTTTAACTCTTTTTTCTATCGTCTCTATCCTAGTAGCGACAACGCTCTTCTTCTTTTCATTCCTCTTGGGTAGTTTCGTCGTGAGACGATTTATCTACCAAGAAAAGGACTGGACGCTAGAAAAGGGTCTCCAACAATATAGTCAACTCTTAGCAATTCCAATCTTCCTCACTGCCACTGCTAGTTTCTTTGCCTTCTTTGACAGCCTGCGATTTACAGCCCTCTTGTGTGTGATTAGCATTGGAATCATTCTGCTTGCCAGTCTCCATATCATTACAAGACCAAGTCAAGCAAGTGAAAGCGACTCTTTCTATCAGTTATTCTTGTCTGTCCTTGTGAACGGAGTCATTATCCTCCTCTTCTTTGTAGCTGAAGTGGCACTGATTGGGGATTATCTCCGTATCTTGGCCTTTCTTTAAAATTCATACTCTTCGAAAATCTCTTCAACCACGTCAGCTTCGCCTTACCATAGATATATGTTCCTGACTTTGTCAGTCTTAT
>NZ_VMLT01000152.1:7590-9869 GCF_013276815.1 Streptococcus sp. 1055
TTTGATTTTCATTGAGTAGCAATCCTGTCTTTCATGGCAGGATTTTTTATATATCAAAAAGCAAGTCGATTGACCTGCTTCTGCTTTACTCTTCTTGTGCTAATGTTTTAAAATCTTTGTCTAAGATGGGTTGCACTTCTAATTGATTGGCGTCTAGTTGGTGGTAAAAAGATGGGGGTAATACCTCTAAGAATTTTGCATAGTCCAAGCGGGCGATGGCTTCATAGTCTTCTGGTTTAGAGCCGTCTCCTGTGATTTGAACCAAGTCAATCTCCCACTGGACTTCCTTATCCACCAATTGCTCAATATAGGCTGCAGGAACAAATGGCTCTCTCGGCAAAACGGTCTTGACGCCTTGAGCCAGATGGTAAACACCATGCACTTGCCCTTCTCCATCCTGATAGAAGGAAACTCTCGCAAAGTAGGCATCGGTCTCTTGAACTTCACGCACACGCGCTTCAAACTGTGCCAAACCATCTTCCCCTAAAAAGCTTTTCAAATCCTCATGACTAAAGAAAACAGGATTAAAAATTCCTTGGCAAATCGTAAAACGGGCTGCAGTGTCTGCAAGATGGGCTTGAATACTTGCTTGGAAATAAGCTTCAAAATCAAAACCATCTAGTCCTTCAATCTCAGTTCCTGTGTAAGCAAGCAAAGCATCTAAAAATGACTTGATGATCTCCCAGTCTATCTTCGTTAGTAGCTCAGGAAGATCGACACGGTAAGCCTTTCGACCATCAGCATAACTGACCTTAAAGAGAAATTGTGATTGCCCCACTATCGCACACTCGATATACTCGAGACGGTTAAGAGGCTGACGGAGATAGACAGCATCATAGCTATGTGACTCCAAACCATCTACCAATGCCAAGATGGACTTGGCAGTCAAAATTTCCTGTTCTCCTAAAATGCTCTGTTTATTTGGAATAAAAATTGTTTTCTCCATAACTGGACTCCTTTGAAATCGTTTACATACAGTATACCTTATTTTCCTGAAAGATACAGAAACAAACTTTAGATTTTTGAGTACAAAGCATAGAAAAACAGCCCCTGAGGACTGTTTGATCTTATACAGTAGCTGCTTGATCCAAGCTTTCACCGATAGCGGCTAGGCGCTCGATTACTTCAGCTTGTGTCAATTCATTTTTTGAAACATAGCGGTTACGTGGGTGAACACGGCACTCGTGTGAGCATCCACGAAGGTACTTGTCTTCATTTTCTTCTGATGTCAAGATACGACGGTTACAGAAGGGATTTCCACAGTTGACATAACGTTCACATGGCGTTCCATCAAACCAGTCTTTCCCTACGATAGTTGGGTTGACATGGTTGACATCAACGGCAATACGCTCGTCAAAGACGTACATTTTCCCATCCCAAAGCTCACCTTGAACTTCTGGGTCTTTACCGTAAGTTGCGATTCCTCCGTGCAATTGGCCGACATCTTTGTAGCCTTCACGAACCATCCAGCCTGAGAATTTCTCACAGCGAACCCCACCTGTACAGTAAACCACGACGCGCTTGTCCATGAATTTTTCCTTGTTATCACGGACCCATTGTGGTAACTCACGGAAGTTGCGAATATCTGGGCGAATAGCTCCACGGAAATGTCCTAGGTCGTACTCATAATCGTTACGTGTGTCAAGGACAACGGTATCTTTATCAAGAAGCGCTTCTTTGAACTCTTTTGGAGACAAGTAAGCACCTGTTGTTTCAAGTGGGTTGATGTCATTGTCAAAGTCGTTGTCTTCCAAACCAAGGTGGACAATTTCTTTCTTGTAGCGAACAAACATCTTCTTGAAGGCTTGTTCATTTTCTTCGTCAATCTTGAACCAAAGGTCTTCCATGCCTGGGAGACTGTGAACGTAGTCCATGTATTTTTGAGTTGTTTCATAGTCACCTGAAACTGTTCCGTTAATTCCCTCGTCAGCGACTAGGATACGGCCTTTAAGGCCGATTGATTTACAGAAAGCCAAGTGATCTGCAGCAAATTGCTCTGCATTTTCAATTGGAGTATAAAGGTAGTAAAGTAAGACACGAATATCTTTTGCCATAAGATTTGTTCTCTTTTCTATTCTTAAATTTTCTAAATTTTTTATTTATCCATACTAGTATACCTGCTTGAGAAAACGAATGCAATTTATTTGACTGGAAATTGTAGAGGGTTCTCGAAATTTCCTGAATGGTTATACTCTTCGAAAATCTCTTCAAACTACGTCAGCTTCACCTTGCCGTAGGTATATGATACTGACTCTGTCAGTTCTATCCACAACCTCAAA
>NZ_VMLT01000153.1:0-4497 GCF_013276815.1 Streptococcus sp. 1055
AACAGCTAAACGTCATCAACTAAATAGTGAAAAATATCTATCCTATCTTCTAGAATGTCTTCCAAACGAGGAAACTCTCGTAAACAAAGAGGTTTTAGAGGCTTATTTACCATGGACTAAAGTTGTACAAGAAAAGTGCAAATAAGAAATCTCCAGATTAGGAACTATCCGTGAGTTCTCTAGTCTGGAGATTTTTCAATATACTTCGTTATTGGGCGGTTACGGTTGAAGTCAGCTAAGCTCGAGAAAGGACACATTTCGTCCTTTCTTTTTTGATGTTCAGAGTGATGAAAATCCGTTTTTTGAAGTTTTCAAAGTTCCGAAAACCAAAGGCATTGCGTTTGATAAGTTTAATGAGATTATTGGTCGCTTCCAGTTTGGCGTTAGAATAGTGTAGTTGAAGGGCATTGACAATCTTTTCTTTATCCTTTAGAAAGGTTTTAAAGACAGTCTGAAAAAGAGGATGAACCTGCTTTAGATTGTCCTCAATGAGTCCGAAAAATTTGTCAGGCTCTTTATTCTGGAAGTGAAAAAGTAAGAGCTGATAGAGATTGTAGTGGTGTTTCAAGTCTTCTGAATAGCTCAAAAGCTTGTCAAGAATCTCTTTATTGGTTAAGTGCATACGAAAAGTAGGGCGATAAAAACGTTTATCGCTGAGTTTACGACTATCCTGTTGAATGAGTTTCCAGTAGCGTTTAATAGCCTTGTATTCATGGGATTTTCGTTCAAACTGATTCATAATTTGGACACGGACACGACTCATAGCACGGCTAAGATGTTGCACAATGTGAAAGCGATCCAGAACGATTTTAGCATTCGGGAGTGAAACAGTCTGGGAGACTGTTTCAGCCTGAGCCTAGAAATTTGAAAGCGAAGCTGTTTAGCCAAGGCATAATAAGGACTAAACATATCCATAGTAATAATTTTCACTCGACATCGGACGACCCTATCATATTTAAGAAAGTGATCTCGAATGACGGCTTGTGTTCTACCTTCAAGAACAGTGATGATATTGAGCTTATCAAAATCTTGCGCAATGAAGCTCATCTCCATCTCCCGATTGAAACAGTCACTCCCTGGACTGTTTCAACGTCCCAAGACATAATCTTAGGCAGATTTCTAAAATTACACTCAAAGTGGAAGTCATTGAGCTTTCGAATGACAGTTGAAGTTGAGATGGAAAGCTGATGGTCAATATCAGTCATAGAAATCTTTTCAATTAACTTTTGAGCAATTTTTTGATTGATGATACGAGGGATTTGGTGATTTTTCTTGACGATAGAAGTTTCAGCGACCATCATTTTTGAACAGTGATAGCACTTGAATCGACGCTTTCTAAGGAGAATTCTAGTAGGCATACCAGTCGTTTCGAGGTAAGGAATTTTCGACGGTTTTTGAAAGTCATATTTCTTCATTTGACTTCCGCACTCAGGGCAAGATGGGGCGTCGTAGTCCAGTTTGGCGATGATTTCCTTGTGTGTATCCTTATTGATGATGTCTAGAATCTGGATATTAGGGTCTTTGATATCGAGTAGTTTTGTGATAAAATGTAATTGTTCCGTATGATTCTTTCTAATGAGTTGTTTTGTCGCTTTTCATTATAGGTCATATGGGACTTTTTTTCTACACAAAATAGGCTCCATAATATCCATAGGGGATTTACCCACTACAAATATTATAGAGCCATAAGTCTTTGATTTTGAGACTAAGGAGAGTCAGGGTCAAAGTAGTGAATGATTCTGAAACCACTCATAATAGTCTCTTGAGAGGACAGATAAGAGTAACAAATATGGTGCTACTCATGTATCTTGTATTTTGATTTACAAACAGCGAAGAAAATATAGGAAGCTGAAATAAAATATAGATGAATCGATTTGGAGAGTCAACGCAATCTATGGCAATATTTTCGCAGCTAGGGAGAAACATTTTAATTTTAATGTACTAGGCGTCTTCTACAGTTAGCTAGAGTTTCAATTGTAGATGTTCTTTGAAATAATATCTTAGCGATTTATTGGTATTAGAAGATTTAGAGAAATTCTTTCTCAATAAATAAACATGGCGTCACCAAAACTGAAGAAGCGGTAGTGTTCTTGGATGGCATGGTGGTAGGCATCTAAGACTAATTCACGGCCTGCAAAGGCAGAAACCAACATGACCAGAGTTGATTTTGGCAGGTGGAAGTTGGTTGAGAAGGCATCCACGACCTTCCACTCATACCCAGGTTTGATAAAGATATTGGTCCAACCAGAATCTGCTTGGATTTGCCCCTCAAACTTGGAACCAATAGTTTCCAAGGTGCGGATAGAAGTGGTTCCGACAGCGATGACACGACCACCATTTTCCTTAACAGAGCGGAGAGTTGCAGCTGCTTCCTCAGAAAGTTGATAGAACTCTGAGTGCATTTCGTGTTCGTCTAGATTGTCCACAGAAACGGGTCTAAAGGTTCCGAGTCCGACATGAAGAGTCAGATAGACTAGATGAACACCCTTAGCTTGGATTTCTGCTAGCAGTTCTTTGGTGAAGTGAAGTCCAGCAGTTGGTGCAGCAGCTGAGCCGCTTTCCTTGGCGTAAACTGTTTGATAGCGTTCACGGTCATCCAGTTTTTCGTGGATATAAGGTGGCAGCGGCATTTCACCCAGACTTTCCAAAACTTCTAGGAAAATTCCGTGGTATTCGAAGCGGACAATGCGGCCTCCGTGGGTCAATTCTTCTGTAATGACAGCGCTGAGGCGACCATCACCAAAGCTGATACGAGTACCGACCTTGAGGCGTTTGGCAGGTTTAGCCAGAACTTCCCACTCATCTCCAGCAGTATTTTTGAGCAGGAGAAGTTCCACATGGCCTCCA
The DNA here is from genome assembly GCF_013276815.1 of Streptococcus sp. 1055. Lineage (NCBI taxonomy): Bacteria > Bacillati > Bacillota > Bacilli > Lactobacillales > Streptococcaceae > Streptococcus > Streptococcus sp. 1055. The sequence continues at coordinate 2,848 of NZ_VMLT01000153.1, forward strand.
GTTTCTTCCTTTTGACCATAGAGGCGGGCAGGGAGAACGCGGGTGTCGTTCATAACGAGGGCATCACCAGGTTCCAGCATATCAATAATGGAGTGGAAGTGTTTGTCCTGCATTTTTCCTGTCTCACGGTTGACGATGAGGAGTTTAGAGGCATCTCGTTTTTCAAGGGGTGTTTGGGCAATCAATTCCTCAGGTAAGTGGAAGTCAAAATCAGCTGTATTCATATATCTGTTCATTCTTTCTAAGTTCTAATCCTATCCATTATAACATGTTTCAAGTATAGACGCTCTTTTTTTAGAAATTAAATCGTTTTCACTTGACAAAAATTGGTCTATACCATATAATAAAAATAGATAGAAATGGAGGATGAAAAGATGAAAGTTATTAAAGTTGAAAACCAAATCGAAGGTGGAAAAGTTGCTTTTGAGATTTTGAAGGAAAAATTAGCCAATGGCGCTCAAACCTTAGGGTTTGCGACAGGAAGTAGTCCACTTGAATTTTATAAGGAAATTGTTGAAAGTGACCTCGATTTTTCAAATCTAACCAGTGTCAACCTTGATGAGTATGTAGGCCTTGATGGCGACAATCCACAGTCTTACCGTCACTTCATGCAAGAAAACTTGTTCAACCAAAAACCATTTAAAGAAAGTTTCTTGCCTCGTGGTGTTAAGGATCATGCTGAAGCTGAAGTTGAACGCTACAACCAAATTTTGGCTAACCATCCAGTTGATCTGCAAATCTTGGGAATCGGTCGCAATGGGCATATCGGCTTTAATGAGCCTGGTACTCCATTTGACAGTCAAACGCATCTAGTAGAACTTGACCAGTCTACTATTGAAGCCAATGCGCGCTTTTTTGACAAGATTGAAGACGTCCCAACCCAAGCTATTTCAATGGGGATTAAGAACATCTTGGATGCCAAGTCAATCCTTCTCTTTGCCTACGGTGAGTCGAAAGCAGAAGCCATTGCCGGAACAGTGTCTGGCCCAGTGACTGAGAATCTACCTGCAAGTAGTCTCCAAAATCACCCTGATGTGACCATTATTGCGGATGCTGAAGCGCTTAGCTTACTTGAAAAATAAAAACCAATGTTCTATTGAACGCTTTCAACTCTTGTATAAATGTAAGAAAAAATCAAAATTAAACCGCATTTTTGCTTGACAATTATTCCTTTTACGTGTAGAATAAAATAGATATTGAACTTGAAGGGAGTGAAAAAAATGTCTAAAACAGTAGTACGTAAGAATGAATCTCTTGACGACGCACTTCGTCGTTTCAAACGTGCGGTTACTAAAGCTGGTACTCTTCAAGAAACACGCAAACGTGAATTCTATGAAAAACCTTCTGTAAAACGTAAACGTAAATCAGAAGCAGCTCGTAAACGTAAAAAATTCTAATTTGAAATGAAAGGCTGGAGAAATCTAGTCCTTTTTCTTTTAATACTCTTCGAAAATCTCTTCAAACCACGTCAACGTCGCCTTGCCGTATATATGTGACTGACTTCGTCAGTCTTATCTACAACCTCAAAACAGTGTTTTGAGCAGCCTGCGGCTAGCTTCCTAGTTTGCTCTTTGATTTTCATTGAGTATCAAATACTTCCCGCAACTCAACAAGTATCTTTGAATCTCGGTCAGACATTTCAGTACCTGA
>NZ_VMLT01000154.1:0-544 GCF_013276815.1 Streptococcus sp. 1055
AGGGAAGCTTTAAATAAAGTTAATGAGAAGAAAGCAGCATTAGAAGCAGCGAAACAAGCTTTAGTAGAAGCAGCAACACCAGAAGAAAAAGCTAAATTAAAAACAGCTGCAGATTCATTAGTAAAAGCTGATGAAACAGGTAAGACACCAGAAAGTATCGCAGCATATGAAAGAAAATATGAAGAATTAAAAGCACAATTAGAAGAAGCTAAAGCAGCAGCTGCCGCAGTAGAAGCAAAAGGTGATAATGCAACAAAAGCAGAAGTACAAGAAGCTCAAGCACAAGTAGAAGCAGCGAAAACAGCTTTAGACAAAGCAGCAGAGTTATTAGTTAATAAAGCAGACAAATCAGAGTTAACAAATGCAAAAGAAGCATTAAATACTTTAGCAACAGAAGCAGATCCAACAACAGGTAAGACTACGGATAGTGCAAAAGCATATAATGATGCGAAAACAGCTGCCCAAGAAGCGATTCAAGAAGCAGAAATAGTTATTAATGACGAAAATGCAACACCAGAAAAAGTGAGGGAAGCTTTAAATAAAG
>NZ_VMLT01000155.1:0-7031 GCF_013276815.1 Streptococcus sp. 1055
GAAAATCTCTTCAAACCACGTCAACGTCGCCTTGCCGTATATATGTGACTGACTTCGTCAGTCTTATCTGCAACCTCAAAACAGTGTTTTGAGCAACCTGCGGCTAGTTTCCTAGTTTGCTCTTTGATTTTCATTGAGTATTAAAAATAGTCAGAAAGATAATGTTGGGAAGGTTTTCGACCAATTAGGGTCAAAATTCCCCTCTCTTCAAGATGCAAGAAAGCATCCTTGATCTTTTTCTTAGAGTAATGATGGTTGGACTGATTGGCCAGTTGGATGATGCTTCTATCTTCTATGCCATCTCTCTTATCATCGACAAAGAGCTTGGACTGAGCGAGGAGAAACAAGATGTATTTCTCAACTTCCTCCAGCCCTTCTGTTTGCTCTATCTTAACTTTATAGCGATGCAGTTGCTCTTGTTTTTCAAGGAGGGTTTGGATAATATTTTCCTGCCCTTCCTTGATAAAAGTCAACAAGGTTTCAACGAAGAAGGTAGCATCGGCACGGTTGAGATGATCACCAGTATTCCTAAAAGCCTTATAATAGTCTTGCTTATGGTGATTGATTTGTTGGGACAAAACCAGACCTGAGAATTTATCCAGCTTTCTAGACAAGTACTTGGCGAGGATGTAGCGTCCTGTCCGACCGTTCCCATCGTAGAATGGATGAATATTTTCAAAAAAATAGTGTCCAGCACAAGCCTTGACAAGGTTTGGGATAGAATGGTCGTTGATAAAACGAATCCACTCTGTCAGCATGACCTGAATCTGTTCCTCCTTTTGAGGTGGGATATAGATGACTTTGCCAGTCTTGTCGTCTTGGATAAAGACCGATTTCTGTCTAAAAAACTCTCCATCGAGTTCATCCTCTGGCGATATTTCTCCCTGTGTTAATTGGTCATAAATCCCTCTGATATCTTCAAGAGATTGGATTTGGAGAAATTCATCCTTCAAGATTTGTTGGTACATTCGCAAGGTGGAAAGATGTTTGATTTGTTCGGTCTTATAGGGGTCTTCCTCTAGGAGTTTCTCCACATCGACCAACTCTTTACGAGTTGTATGGATACCCTCAATCTCATTTGTGGAAATAATCGATTGGTAGAGCTGTTCTTTATAAAACTGATCGTGGGCAATCTTAGGGAGGGTATCAGCTATTTGGCTAATTCGTTGAGACTGCTGTGAGATAGTTTCCATCAGTTGGGAAATCTCAAGATGCAGGGTAACAAATAAAGGGTATTGACTTGTTTTGACAGTATCGCGTTGCATTAAATGAGGATAAAGAGATGTCCTAATGGAGCTGTATCCCTGTAAGCGTAGTTGATACTCTTCCTCATATTGGTCACGATGACTGTAGTAGATTTTTCTAAGTTCTCTATAGTTCATATATAGTCATCCTCGCATTTCAACGTTTTTTAACATTATATCACAAAATCAGCCTATCTATTATTTCAAAATAGGTAAAATTGAAGAATAGGATAGCATAGTTTCCTATCTAAAGTGCAAAAATGGCCAAAATTGAACAATAGAACCAAGACATTGATGCCCTAAAGTGAAAAAATAGGTAAAATTGAAGAATAGATATCATAAAAAGAAAACCTAAAGTGTAGAAATAAGAAAATGGAGTAATAGAAAGGGGGGATATAGTGGAGAAATTATTTATTATCGGAAATGGTTTTGATATAGCACATGACTTAAAGACAGATTATCTATATTTCAAGAAGTTCGTTTATCAGCAGGCTTATGGAAAAGATGAACTGTTAGAGTCGTTGCAAAGTGAAAATGCCATAAAATTATATCTAAATAGAATTGATAAAGAAATATTGCTAGAAGAAATTGATGATGATACCATACCTGAAATGGAAATGGCACCAGATGGAGGAGATCTATATCCAGATGATGTAATTTTGTATAAGTTACTGTATCAGCTAATGAGTCAAATTACGGAAACTGAGAAATTTTGGTCTGATTTTGAAGAGAAATTAGCAGATTTTAATGAAGTGTCTATTGTTAATACAGATTGTATATATAACGCTAGAGATTTGGATGGCAGTATAATGGCTAGTAATGCTAATGAAATAGGAGAAATTCTAGCTAAATATGTATTATATTCTTTAAATAAATTATTTAAATTGTGGATAGAAGAAACATATTTTGAATGGACTGATAGAATTCTTAGAAATGGTGAAAATTCGTGTTATAAATTGTTAAAAGCTACAGTTTTGAAAAACTCTGATGCAACATTTCTAAATTTCAATTATACAAAAACGTTAGAGGATTTATATAGAATCCCTGAAGAGCAAGTTTTTCATTTACATGGAGTTATTGGTGGGGAAAAATTTATTTTTGGACATGGTTTTGATGATGAAGTAAGTGATTTCAATCCTCTAGATGTAGGAGCATATATGGAAGAAGTTGTTAATAAGTTAAAGAAACCAGTTGATAGTATATTAACTAATAATATACAGTTTTTCAAAAGTTTAAGCTCTATCAAAGAAATCTACTTCATTGGTTTTGGTATTCGGGATGAGGATGGAGTGGATGCTCCGTACTTTAAAGAAATTTTTAAACAGACACCGGATGTGAGCATTTATGTAGACCAGTTCGATAAGCAGAATGAATATACTATTAAGAAAACACTTAAGGCATGGGGGGCTCGTAAAGCTTATCAATTGCAATTTATAGATACAAATAAAGATGAAATAGTTGGAGGAGTAATATGACAAAAAAACCAAGTTATCGCTTTACGGGGTATACTGAAGTTTGGGAAGAGAAGAAGTTGGGAAATCTTGGGTCAGTTGAAATGTGTAGGAGGATTTTCAAAGAGGAAACTTCTGCGGAGTTTGAAATTCCTTTTTTCAAAATTGGTACTTTTGGAGGGGAAGCTGATACTTATATAACTAGAGAAAAATTTGAAGAATATAAAACAAAATTTGCTTATCCTCAAAGAGGAGATTTACTGTTATCTGCTTCAGGAAGTATTGGCCGCGTTGTTGAGTACGATGGAGATGAAGCTTACTACCAAGATTCAAATATTGTTTGGTTGAATCACCATGGTAAAATTAACAACAAGTTTCTTAAAGCTTTTTATAAGATTGTATCTTGGTCAGGAATTGAAGGAACTACAATAAAAAGATTATACAATAAGAATATTTTAGAGACAGATATTTCCCTCCCCTCCCTCTCCGAGCAAACTGCTATTGGTTCTTTCTTCCAAGATATTGACCAGCTTATTAGCCTTCAACAGCGTAAGTTAGAGGTACTCAAAGAGCAGAAAAAAACCTACCTCAAGCTCCTCTTCCCAGCCAAAGGACAAACCAAACCAGCCCTTCGCTTCGCAGGATTTGAAGATGACTGGAAGGAAGTGAAGTTGGGGGAAGTTGGAGAAACTTATACAGGATTATCGGGTAAAACTAAAGAAGACTTTGGACATGGGGAAGGAAAATTTATAACTTATGTGAACGTGTTCAATAATCCATTAACAGATTTATACGGATTAGACAGTATTGAGATAGATGATAAACAGAGAAGGGTTCAATATGGAGATGTATTATTTACAACTTCATCAGAAACACCTGAAGATGTTGGTTTGAGTTCGGTTTGGATGGGGACGGAAGATAATGTATACCTGAATAGTTTTTGTTTTGGCTATCGCCTCCAAAAAGGTATATTTGACCTGTATTACTTAGCTTTTGTATTACGCTCTTTTAGTGTAAGAAGAGAGTTTATGTTATTAGCTCAAGGAATTTCAAGATTTAATATTTCAAAAACAAAAGTTATGGATATGTTTATTCATATACCTTCTCTCCCTGAACAAGAAGCTATCGGTTCTTTCTTCCAAGACTTAGACAAGGCCATTGCCAAGCAAGAGGAAAAAGTTAACCAGCTCAAAGAAAGCAAACAAACCCTACTCAGAAAAATGTTTATCTAAGATACTAAAACCGTCAAAAGCCCAGTGATTCATTTTTAAAAGAGTTTATCGTAAAATGAGTGCGAACGAAGTGAGCTTTTAGAGGATATTTTCCGCCATGGTGGTATCCTATACAATAACAAAGTTATTGTATAGGATGGGATTTTGGAGAGTAAAATAGTTCGGGGAACTATTTTAGCCTGAGCATGTCAATGAAAGGGCGAAGTGCTCAAAAATTAGGGATGAAATTCCTTGGATTTCTAAAATCATCCACTGGATAATTTTACCTCCCGTCCGCACTATTTAAGGAAGATATAAAAAAGAAAAATATTTTAAAACATGGAATACTACTAACAACATAAATTGATAGGAGACCCTATGTCACAAACAGATTTATCAAGAGAACTCTACCAATCCCTCTGGAATGCCGCGGATATCCTGCGTGGCCAGATGGAAGCCAATGAATACAAGTCCTACCTCTTGGGCTTGATTTTCTACAAGTACCTATCCGACAACCTCCTCCAAGCCGTCTGTGATAACTTGGACGAGACTTTTGAGTCCTTCCAGCAAGTGCAGCTTCTCTATGAGGAAAACTTTGCGGATGCAGATGTCCGTGAAGACCTCATCGAGGTCTTAAATGACGAGCTAGGCTATGTGATTGAGCCTTCTCTGACCTTTACCAAGCTGGTCCAGTCTATCCATGAAGGAACCTTCCAGCTAGAATCCCTAGCCCAAAGTTTCCGTGATATCGAGCAGGCCAATGAAAAATTTGAAAATCTCTTCGAAGATATCGACCTCTATGCGAAAAAGCTAGGTAATACTCCACAAAAGCAAAACAAGACCATCTCTGAGGTTATGAAACAGCTCAACGACCTCAATGTGTCTAGTCATGCTGGTGATATCTTGGGTGATGCTTATGAGTACTTGATTGGCCAGTTTGCTAGTGATTCTGGGAAAAAGGCTGGAGAGTTCTATACACCTCAAGCAGTCTCTCACCTCATGACTCAGATTGTCTTTGCAGGGCGTGAGCATCAAAAGGGGATGTCGGTTTACGACCCGACCATGGGGTCTGGTTCTCTCTTGCTCAATGCCAAGCGCTATAGTAAGGAAGCTTCGACGATTTCTTACTACGGTCAAGAGTTGATTACTTCGACCTTCAACCTTGCTCGTATGAATATGATGCTTCATGGAGTAGCGATTGAGAACTATCACCTCAGCAACCACGATACCCTAGACGAAGATTGGCCGACTACCGAGCCAACAGACTTTGATGGGGTTTTGATGAACCCACCCTATTCACTGAAGTGGTCAGCAGATAGTGGCTTCCTGCAAGATCCTCGCTTTTCAAGTTATGGAGTTCTTGCACCTAAGTCAAAAGCAGATTTTGCCTTCCTTCTTCACGGCTTTTACCACCTCAAGCACAATGGGGTCATGGCCATTGTCCTTCCCCACGGAGTCCTCTTCCGAGGAGCAGCCGAGCAAAAGATTCGCCAACACCTGCTAGAAGAAGGCGCTATTGATACAGTTATCGGCTTGCCAGCAAATATCTTCTACAATACCTCTATTCCGACAACTATTATCATCCTTAAAAAGAATCGCACCAATAAGGATGTCTTCTTTATCGATGCCTCAAAAGAGTTTGAAAAAGGGAAAAATCAAAACAATATGACTGAAGACCATATTGCCAAGATTTTGGAGACCTATCAAAAACGCGGGAATGTCGAGAAGTTTGCTCATCTAGCCAGCTTTGAAGAAATTGTCGAAAATGACTATAACCTCAACATTCCACGCTATGTCGATACCTTTGAGGAAGAACCCGTTGTTCCTCTAGCCGACCTCGCAGACCAGCTCGCAGAGATTGATAAAGAGATTGGAGAGGTAGAAGCCAGACTCGCACACATGCGCAGCCAACTAGTAGGCACAACACCAGAAGCCCAAGCAGAATTAACCGCCTATCTCGAAAAGTTGAAAGAGATTTAGAGACTTGTGAGAATACTCTGCTAAAAATTTAGAAAAATAAAATGACAGTAGAAAATCTATTGTCATTTTTGTTATTGATTATTTAAGTAAAAATCGAATTAGAACTAAACTAAAAGGATTCAGTCCTATCAAATACAGAATTTAATCCTTAACATAAAGATAATGACTAACTTTTTGAGAAGTGATGTTATTTTTCTAAAACAAAATAAGTAAAGTGTGTATTATTTTCGTGAAGTAAAAACGGNNCCGTTTTTACTTCACGAAAGAAAGTAGAAGTGAAGCAAAACGAAGATGAGCTTCAATATAAAATTATTGAACTATTCTTAGCAGGTGTGGACAAAAGTAAGTACGATTTCTTTGAGCAGAGTCTGTTGAAAGAAATTCTTCATCAATTAATTTATTTAATAATGTATATACAGTACGTTCAGAGATACTGAGGTGTTTGCTGACTTGTTTTGCTTTAAAAATTGGAGAAGAGAAAATGAAATCAAGAAGTTGAATACCAGAGACAGAATTCAATTTTGGTATTATTTCTTCTTTCATCTTATTATAAAGATTTAAGATATCCTGTGCCTTTTTTGTACTCTCTTCTGCTGAGAAAATTACTCCTTCCAAATAGTATTTAAACCAATCTTTCCAGTTATTATTTTTAGAGATGTTTGATAAATGAGAGATATATAGTGATCGATCACTTTCAAAATATGAACTCATGTAAAATGTAGGATAAGATAGCAATTCTTGGTAGTAAAGAAACAGTGGGATTAACAATCTTCCTATTCGACCATTACCATCTTCGAATGGATGAATCATTTCAAATTGAGCATGTACAATAGCTGATTGAACTAATAAGTCTAAATCATCATGATGCATATATTGTTCTAAATTGGACATATACTCCGTAGTTTGTTCTGGCGGAACTGGTGTGTAAGAGATAGTTGCTCTACTTCCAATGTAATTTTGAGTTCTTTTAAAATTTCCTGGATTCTTGCTGCTTCCTCTAACGTTATCCAATAGAATTTTATGCATCTCTTTTATTATTCTATTAGATAATGGTAACCCTCTAGAGTTATTGTCATTAATTGTAGTAATATTTTCGAGAGCATAAAAAAGTGCTTTTCGATAATTAATACTCAATCATTTTCAAA
>NZ_VMLT01000156.1:0-1256 GCF_013276815.1 Streptococcus sp. 1055
TCCGACTAATATTGGCTTTACCTTTATTCCTCCATACACACCAGAGATGAACCCCATTGAACAAGTGTGGAAAGAGATTCGTAAACGTGGATTTAAGAATAAAGCCTTTCGAACTTTGGAAGATGTCATGAATCAACTTCAAGATGTTATACAAGGACTGGAGAAGGAGGTGATAACGTCCATCGTTAATCGGAGATGGACTAGAATGCTTTTTGAAAGTAGATGAGTATTAAAATATTAGCAAAAAAGCAAATAGCAGTAACTTCTGTCTATTTGCTTTTCTTTTTTATAGAATATATTTCTCAATAGCACGCGCAACACCGTCTTCTTCGTTGCTTGCTGTAACGGCATCCGCAAGAGATTTGACATAATCGCTTGCATTTCCCATTGCAATGCCCATCCCTGCAAACTGGAGCATTTCGATATCGTTATTAGCATCGCCCATGGCCATAATCTCTGAGGAATCAATCTTCAAAATCTCTGCTAATCGTGAAAGAGCGGTAGCCTTGGTCGTTCCAAGTGGCATAGCTTCATAAATGACAGGCTGCGAACGAACTCCACTGAATCGTTGGCAGAGTTCCTCAGCAAAACGCTGCTCAAAATCGTCTGTTTGTTCTTCGTTGCCCAAAAACATGCCTTGGAACATACGATATTTACCACTAGTCGCTTCCTCAAGGGAAATTTCAGTCAAGTCTGAAAAGACTAGGTCGGCATCATTCTGGATGACTTGATTAGGCTTGCCACCGAGGACGAAATAATGTTTCTCATCAAAAAGAGTCAACTGAACATCACTTTTTTCAGCTAGATCATAGAGGTATTCGATGTCTGCTGGACTAAGTTCTTGCCAGTCAACTAGTCCCCAGTCACTTGTCTGGTGAGTTGAGCAACCATTGTTAACAATCACATACTCATTCTGGAGGCCAAGCCCCAGTTTTTTGTAGTAGGGGAGGACACCGAAAAGCGGGCGACCCGTACAAAGAACCAATTTGACACCTTTTTCAATAGCTTGGTGAATAGCAGTAATGTGAGCTTGTGGAATTTCCTTGGCTTCATCGAGGAGGGTTCCGTCCATATCCAAGGCTAGTAGTTTAATCATAGGTCTTCCTTCTTTATCTTTTGGTATTATTATAACATATTTTGGAGAAGATGACGGTCAAAGGGACAGGAGCTAATTGATTTTGCAGTTTAGGACGTTTTGATGACAATTCATGATTTGAAGAGGATATTTGGCCAAGATATCCCGACTTTATCACTTA
>NZ_VMLT01000157.1:0-2228 GCF_013276815.1 Streptococcus sp. 1055
TTTGAGGTTGTGGATAGAACTGACAGAGTCAGTATCATATACCTACGGCAAGGTGAAGCTGACGTGGTTTGAAGAGATTTTCGAAGAGTATAAAATATTCAGGTGACGCATAGATATAGTTAATTGAAGCTTTGTTTGAAATCTGATAAAATAATGATATTACTAAGTTTTAAAAACTAAAGAAAAGGGAAGATATGATTACAGGCGAATTAAAAAATAAAATCGATCAGTTGTGGGAAATTCTTTGGACAGAAGGAAATGCAAATCCTTTAACAAATATTGAACAGTTGACTTATCTCTTATTTATGAAAGATTTGGATAGTGTCGAGCTTGGACGTGAAAGTGATGCTGAATTTTTAGGGATTCCTTATGAGGGAGTTTTTCCAAAAGATAAACCTGAATACCGTTGGTCAACTTTTAAAAATATAGGAGATGCTCAGGAAGTTTATCGTTTAATGACTCAGGAGATTTTTCCGTTTATTAAAAATCTCAAGGGAGATACAGATGATACAGCCTTTTCACGATATATGCGAGAAGCTATTTTTCAAATAAATAAACCTGCTACGCTTCAAAAGGCAATTTCTATCTTAGATGTTTTTCCAACTAGGGGATTAGATGTAGATTTTGATAATGACAAACAAAGTATTACTGATATCGGAGATATCTATGAATATCTGTTATCAAAATTGTCGACCGCAGGTAAAAATGGACAGTTCCGTACACCTCGTCACATCATCGATATGATGGTTGAGTTGATGCAACCGACCATCAAAGATATTATCTCAGATCCCGCTATGGGTTCTGCTGGCTTCTTAGTATCTGCTAGCCGTTACTTAAAGCGTAAGAAAGATGAATGGGAAACCAATACAGATAATATCAATCATTTTCATAATCAGATGTTTCATGGAAATGATACGGATACGACTATGTTGAGACTTGGGGCGATGAACATGATGCTACATGGAGTAGAAAATCCACAAATCAGTTACCTTGACTCGCTGTCTCAAGATAATGAAGAAGCCGATAAATATACTTTGGTTTTAGCAAATCCTCCTTTTAAGGGCTCACTTGACTACAATTTAACCTCTAATGACCTTCTTGCAACCGTAAAAACCAAAAAAACAGAATTACTCTTTCTTTCTCTTTTCTTGCGAACTTTAAAACCAGGTGGACGAGCAGCAGTTATCGTACCTGATGGTGTCCTTTTTGGTTCGTCGAAAGCTCATAAAGGAATTCGTCAGGAAATTGTAGAGAACCATAAGCTTGATGCTGTAATCTCAATGCCTAGTGGTGTTTTCAAGCCTTATGCTGGAGTTTCAACTGCCATTCTCATCTTTACAAAAACTGGCAATGGTGGTACTGACAAGGTCTGGTTTTACGATATGAAAGCGGATGGCTTAAGTTTGGATGATAAGCGACAACCGATTAGCGACAATGATATTCCAGATATTATCGAACGCTTTCATCATCTTGAAAAAGAAGCAGAACGTCAGAGAACGGATCAATCTTTCTTTGTTCCAGTTGCTGAGATAAAGGAAAATGATTATGATTTGTCTATCAATAAATATAAAGAGATTGAGTATGAAAAAGTTGAGTATGAACCAACAGAAGTCATCTTAAAGAAAATCAATGATTTAGAAAAAGAAATTCAAGCTGGCTTGGCTGAATTAGAAAAATTACTCAAGTAGGGAGGTGGCTGTATGAAAAAAGTGAAGTTGGGGGAAGTCTTATCTCTAAAAAAAGGCAAGAAAGCCACTGTACTTGCTGAACAAACAACTCTAAGCCAACGTTATATTCAAATAGATGATTTAAGAAATAATAATAATTTAAAATTCACTGAAAGTCTAAATATGACTGAAGCACTCCCAGATGATATTCTGATAGCATGGGATGGTGCTAATGCAGGAACAGTTGGTTATGGGTTATCGGGAGCTGTTGGTAGTACAATTACGGTCTTAAAAAAGAATGAGCGATACAAAGAAAAAATTATATCAGATTACTTGGGAGTCTTTTTGGAAAGTAAATCGCAGTATTTACGAGATCATTCAACAGGTGCAACAATTCCTCATTTAAACAAGAATATATTACTTGATTTACAATTAGAATTGCTAGGTATCGAAGAACAAGAGAACATTATCTGTATTCTTAATACGATTAAAAGGCTTATTACTAAAAGAAAATTGCAGTTAGATGAACTAAACTTGCTCGTCAAATCCCGATTTAACGAG
>NZ_VMLT01000158.1:0-1207 GCF_013276815.1 Streptococcus sp. 1055
TTTCTTCACCTGTCACTTTGTTACGCTTGTTGGTTCTTGTTAGTTCAACTGTTTGCGTAACTGAGTCAGCCACTTCTTTTGTTTCGTTGGCTTTATCGACATACTTGATGGTACGGGTAACAGTTCTGCTTTCTTTAACATCTTCTGTAGCTTGTGGGTATTTCACTACTTCGGTTGTATCTGTAGTTGTTGATGTTACAGTTGCTTCCGCTACAGTTGCCTTATCTGGGGCGTCATAGTTGGTTACAGTTGGAGAGTCTTGAGAACCCCATGTACCTGTTGACCAGTCTCCTGCTGTTACTTTACCTGTCACTTTATTACGCTTGTTGGTTCTTGTTAGTTCAACTGTTTGCGTAACTGGGCTACCTACTTCTGTTGTTTCATCAGTCGCATCTACATACTTGATGGTACGAGTAACGGTTTTGCGTTCCATTTCATCGGCAATACTTTGTGGATACTTCACAACTACCGTCGTATTGGCTGTCGTTGAAGTAACCGTTTCTTCCGCTACACTTTCTGTATCTGGTGCGTCATAGTTAGTGACTGTTGGAGAGTCTTGAGAACCCCATGTACCTGTTGACCAGTCTCCTTCTGTTACTTTACCTGTCACTTTGTTACGCTTGTTGGTTCGCGTTAAGGTGACGGTTTGCGTAACTGGTATTGCTACTTCTGTTGCTTCATTTTCTTTATCCACATACTTGATGGTACGGGTAACAGTTTTGCTTTCTTTAATATCTTCTGTAGCTTGCGGATATTTCACTACTTCGGTTGTATCTGTAGTTGTTGACGTTACAGTTGCTTCTGCTACAGTTGCCTTATCTGGGGCGTCATAGTTGGTTACAGTTGGAGAGTCTTGAGAACCCCATGTACCTGTTGACCAGTCTCCTGCTGTTTCTTCACCTGTCACTTTGTTACGCTTGTTGGTTCGCGTTAAGGTGACGGTTTGCGTAACGGGTGTTGCTACTTCTGTCGTTTCATCAGTCGCATCTACATACTTGATGGTACGGGTAACAGTTTTGCTTTCTTTAACATCTTCTGTAGCTTGTGGGTATTTCACTACTTCGGTTGTATCTGTAGTTGTTGATGTTACAGCTGTTTCCGCTACAGTTGCCTTATCTGGGGCGTCATAGTTGGTTACAGTTGGAGAGTCTTGAGAACCCCATGTACCTGTTGACCAGTCTCCTGCTGTTTCTTCACCTGTCACTTT
>NZ_VMLT01000016.1:0-29151 GCF_013276815.1 Streptococcus sp. 1055
ATCTACATGAAGGAAGATTTCTCAGACGAAGATGGAGTGCGTGCTGCCGAACTTGAAGGAGAGTTTGCCGAGCTTGGAGGATGGGAAGCAGAAAGTGAAGCCTCTCAACTCCTTCAAAACCTAAATATCCCAGAAGAATTGCACTACCAAAACATGAGCGAATTGGCCAATGGTGAAAAAGTAAAAGTTCTCCTTGCTAAAGCACTTTTTGGTAAACCTGATGTGCTTCTCTTGGACGAGCCTACCAACGGTTTAGACATCCAATCTATTACTTGGTTAGAAGACTTCTTGATTGACTTTGATAACACCGTTATCGTAGTATCCCACGACCGTCACTTCTTAAACAAAGTATGTACTCACATGGCCGACCTTGACTTTGGAAAAATCAAACTATATGTCGGAAACTACGACTTCTGGAAGGAATCTTCTGAGCTTGCTGCTAAATTACTAGCAGACCGTAATGCCAAAGCAGAAGAAAAAATTAAACAATTGCAAGAGTTCGTTGCTCGTTTCTCCGCTAATGCTTCTAAATCAAGGCAAGCAACATCACGTAAGAAAATGCTTGATAAGATTGAACTTGAAGAAATTGTACCATCTAGTCGTAAATATCCATTTATCAACTTTAAAGCAGAACGTGAGATTGGTAATGATCTCTTGACAGTAGAAAATCTAACTGTAAAGATTGATGGTGAGACTATTTTAGATAATATCAGCTTTATCTTGCGTCCAGGTGATAAGACAGCGCTTATTGGACAAAATGACATCCAAACGACTGCATTAATTCGTGCAATCATGGGAGACATTGACTATGAAGGAACTGTCAAATGGGGAGTTACTACTAGCCGTTCTTACTTGCCAAAAGATAACTCGGCAGATTTTGCAGGAGGAGAGTCAATCCTTGACTGGTTGCGTCAATTCGCAAGTAAAGAAGAAGATGACAATACTTTCCTACGTGGCTTCCTCGGCCGTATGCTCTTCTCTGGAGATGAAGTTAACAAACCTGTAAATGTCTTGTCAGGGGGAGAAAAAGTTCGTGTCATGCTTTCAAAACTCATGCTCTTAAAATCAAATGTCCTTGTACTTGATGATCCAACAAATCACTTGGACTTGGAATCTATCTCAAGCTTGAATGATGGATTGAAAAACTTTAAAGAATCAATCATCTTTGCCAGCCATGACCACGAGTTTATTCAAACTCTAGCCAACCATATCATTGTCTTGTCTAAAAATGGCGTCATTGACCGTATCGATGAAACCTATGATGAATTCCTAGAGAATGCAGAAGTACAAGCAAAAGTTAAAGAACTTTGGAAAGACTAAAAAAATTCAAAACTCAGTTGGGTTAACCAGCTGAGTTTTCTAACATTTTATGAGGTAACATGAAATTATTTTTTAAAACATATTGGACCTATTTTGTTTCTTTCATCATTCCCATAATCATTATGATAGGAGTATATCTATCTCAAGGTATCTACTGGAATAGCGATACATCTCCACTATTAGGAGATGGCTTTCATCAATACGTTATTTTTGATATAGCTCTAAGAAATATCCTACATGGAAATGGTAGTTTGTTTTACACCTTTACAAGTGGCCTCGGATTGAATTTCTATGCCCTATCTAGTTATTACTTGGGTAGTTTCCTTTCACCACTAGTTTACTTTTTTAATCTGTCGAATATGCCAGATGCTGTCTATCTGACAACTCTCTTAAAGTTTGGATTGATTGAACTGTCAACTTACTTTAGTTTAAACAAATTATTTCAATCGATTCCTAAGCCTTTAAAACTAGCTTTATCTACTTCCTATGCTCTGATGAGTTTCACTGTCAGTCAATTAGAGATAAAAACCTGGCTAGATGTTTTTATCTTGATTCCTTTAATTATAACTGGTTTACAGCTACTTATCACTGAAAAGAAATTCCTATTGTACTTTACAAGTCTGTCAATCTTATTTGTCCAAAATTATTATTTTGGCTATATGACAGCATTGTTTCTTATTTTCTGGTATCTCTGCCAAATTTCTTGGGACTTTAAAACTCGAAAATCATCTGTTCTTGATTTTGTTGTGACCTCCTTTTTAGCTGGTATGGCTAGTTTGATTCTGACTCTTCCTACTCTGTTTGATTTGCAGACACACGGGGAAAATTTGACTGAAGTTACAAAGTTTCAAACTGAAAATAGCTGGTACCTTGATCTCTTTGCTAAGCAATTTATTGGTTCCTTTGATACAACAAAGTATGGGGCTATCCCAATGATTTTTGTCGGACTACTTCCCTTTATTTTGACCATTTTGTTTTTTACGATTAAATCTATTAAGTTTCACGTGAAACTTATCTATGCAATTTTCTTTGCATTTCTAATTGCCAGCTTTTATATAGAAGCTCTTGATTTATTTTGGCAAGGCATGCATACTCCAAATATGTTTTTACATCGCTATGCTTGGATTTTCTCTACCCTGTTAATTTACACAGCAGCGGAAGTCTTAAATCGTCTGAAAGAAATTAAAATCTGGAATTTTTTAGTTTCGCTTTTTCTTATAGTAACAGGATTTTTAGCTACCATCTATCTAAAATCGCATTATTCTTTTTTAACAGATTTGAATATTCTACTGACTCTTGAATTTTTGGTTGTCTATTCTCTTCTACTCCTTGTAGTTATCAAAAAGTTTATCTCTGTAAATCTATTTGCCATTATAATTTCTTTATTTATAATGGTTGAAATAAGTTTAAATACTTCATCTCAAATAGACGGAATTGCTAAAGAATGGGGATTTGCTTCTCGAAGTGCATATAATCGAGATATTCCATCTATGGAATCTTTCTCAACATATATTGAAAATCAATTTACTCGTACTGAAAAACTAGAAACTCAGACAGGAAATGACAGTATGAAATTCAACTACAATGGAATCTCTCAATTTTCATCTGTTCGAAATCGTTCAGCAAGCTCTACTTTGGATAAACTTGGGTTTAAATCCTCTGGGACTAATCTCAATCTCCGCTATGCAAATAATAGTATTTTGGCTGATAGTTTATTTGGTATCCAGTACAATATCTCAGACAGTCCTATTGATAAGTATGGTTTTAAAGATATCTATCAAAAAGATAATCTTACCCTATATGAAAATCAATTCTCTCTTCCGATTGCCTTTGCTAGTCAATCTGTTTACAATGATGTCAAGTTCAATGAACACACTTTGGATAATCAAGCCTCGTTTTTAAATCAACTTGCTAACGTCGATTTTGATTATTTTTCTACAATCCCTTATGACAAAACAGAAAATACTAATGATTTGATTATTGTCACAAGTTCTTCAAATGAGGATGCAGCAATCCAGTATCAAATTGAAGTGCCAGAAAACAGCCAAGTTTATCTTTCTTTCACAAACCTTCACTTTTCTAATGATAAACAAAAAAAGGTTGACATCCTTGTAAATGGAGAAAAGAAAACTTTTACAACTGATAATATCTTCTCCTTCTTTAATCTAGGCTATACAAAAGAGAAAAAAACTTTCAATATCAATGTTAGTTTCCCTGGAAATTCACAAGTATCATTTGAATCTCCTACCTTCTACCGTTTAGATACCAAAACATTCACCGAGGCAATTCAAAAAATTAAAGAACAACCTGTCACAGTATCAACTTCTAAAAACAAGGTCTTTGCTACATATGATGTTAAACAAGATACGTCCATTTTCTTCACCATTCCTTATGACAAAGGTTGGTCTGCCTACCAAGATGGTAAGAAAATAGAAATTAAACAAGCTCAAACTGGATTTATGAAAGTTGAGGTTCCCAAGGGGAAAGGAACTATTACACTCTCCTTCATTCCCAATGGTTTTATTACTGGAGCAATTTGTTCCTTTACTTCTCTCTTACTATTTGGAACCTATAATCACAGACGAAAGTCATCTAAGGCATAAAAAATCGACCAATTAATCGGTCGATTTTTTTAATCTTCTTCCATTTTCTTAGGTTGATAGGCTAGCATACCTAAACCAGTAAATAGAGCTAGTATGGCATCTAGGAAAATGACTTGCTGATGAATATTTCCTGTCATAGAGATTGTTTGTCGTAATCCCGAAACTGAATAACTCATTGGTAACCAAGGACTAATAGTTCTAAAGAAATCATTTGTCAAGGCAAGTGGATAAGTACCGGCACTTGATGCTAACTGTAATAAAAGCAAAATAAGTGAGAAGAAAGCTCCTATACGGCTATTCCATGTTGTTAATGCGGTCACCATGGACATGAATACTAAACTTGTTAGGATAATGAAAATAAATGTTCTCATCTCATGATTAGCCGTTAGACCAATAAGATGAACTCCTCCATATACCAAAATTCCTGCCAAAACAGCTATAATACCATTTATTTCAGCCCGAGATTTCAACCAAGCCCAACGGCTCTCTGGATGACGTCCTGAAGGCAGCTTCGCAAAGATCATATTCGTTGATATTGCTGCAACAAAGAGAGCAACTGATATCATATAAGGAGCCATTGCAATTCCATTTACAGGAACTTGGTCATTGTCTGTTTTGGAAAGATTGAGTGGATTTGACAAAATATCTGCATTTTGAGATTCCGTAGATGCTGATTTGAGTTGATCACTAGCATTACTTAGTCCTTGTCCTAAAGAAGCAACTCCTGTCTGTAAACCTTCCAATCCAGAAGTTAACTTTGTTCCACCTTCTGCTAATTTCCCAGCTCCATCTGCCAATTTATTAGCTCCACTTTCTAATTGAGAAGCACCTGAAAGTAACTGACTGGATTTGTCAGCTAGTCGGCTAGATCCTGACTGCAATTTATCAACTCCTGCTATCAATTCTTGACTCTTTTGATTCAATTGGTTAGAGCCAGTTGATAATTTTTCAATACCAGATACTAATTCTGGAGTTTTTTCAACTAATTGACTAACTCCTGCTGTCAAGCTAGAAGATTTTTGTGTCAAGGTGTTTGAGCCTGAAACTAGTTGATCCAAACTACCTGTCAAGGTGGCATTTTTTTCACTTAGTTTACTTGCTCCCTGAGAAACTTTATCAACACCTGTAGTATATGCGTTTACACCTGATGCAATCGACTGACTATCAGGAACTAATTTGCTAGTAACAGCTCCTTGTATCTCTGTTAATCCACTTGACAATCTTGTCAAAGAAGTAGAAGCAATAGGTAATACTTGATTAGCTTGATTTTTTAAAGTCGCAAGATTAGAAGATTGATTTTGTAAGTTTTCTAAACTTCCCTGTAAACCTTTAACTACAGCTACAATTGACTGTGCTGATTGAATACTATCAGTCGAATTTTGAGATACAGAAGCACTTATTTCAGCTTGTTGCTCACTTGTCAAAGATTGATAAGCTGCTGTCGATTGAATATTGGCTAATGTAGTCGCTTTAGCAGACTGAGCACTTGCTAACATTTGATTAGAAAGAGATACTATACTTGATAAAACAGAATCTAATTGTTTTGTATCTCCAACATCAATATTTTGAATGGCTTGATTTAACTGATTCAGACCAGAAGATAATTGATTAATTTGATCTTTTTTCCCAGACGAAGCATCTAACTTGCTAGAAAGTTGTTGAATCCCTTCACTTAATTGCTCCACCCCTATTCGAAGTGTAGCTGATTGATTAGATAACTGATTAGCACCTGTTGCAAGACTTCCCACTCCATTGGTGTAGGCACTAACACCAGATGAAAATTGATTAAGACCAGCATTAAGCTGAGAAACACCGCCAGTATAGGATTCTACACCAGAATATAACTGATTGATTCCTCCTACTAATTCAGGACTTTTAGAAGATAATTGACCTAATCCGCTATCTAATTGACTCACTGCACCAGTATATGTAACTAAACCACTATTAAAATTCCCTAAGCCAAGATGAAGTTGTTCAACACCAGAGACATAAGAGGATAATCCTTTAGTAAACTGCTCCGTTCCATTTGAAAATGTTAAACTTGAAGCTGCTAAAGAGTGTAGGTTAGTAGTTAATGTTTGACTTCCTGCCACTAACTGATTCGCTACATCAGTTAGTTTTTCACTTCCAGAATCTGCTTGGCTCATACCATCCTTTAAATAGACCATTTTGTTGAATAAAGCTTTAGTATAGGTCTCGGTTACATTGGTAGAAACACTCTGCTTTAATTGTGTCATAGCAGAATCGCTCATCTTGCTGGCAATAAAACTATGACCACTTGAAGTCTGATAATCGATTTGCATTTGCTCTGGATAATCCGTTAAAATAGAAGCTGCTTTTTCAGATAAATCACTTGGTAAAGTCACTACCATATAGTAATCGCCATTTTCTAAACCCTTCTTACCTTCTTCATCTACAAAATGAAAATCCAAGGTTTTATTTTCTTTTAAATTGGACACCATGTCTTTTCCTATAGGCATGCTATTACCATTATAGGAAGCCTCTTTATCATTATTGACAACTGCCACAGGTAAGTCAGACAATTGCCCATATGGATCCCACATTGATGACAAAAATATGATATTGTACAGAGCTGGAATAAGAGAAATCCCGATTATGACAATAATAAAGGTTGGTTTTTTAAAAATTGCTTTCCATTCTTTAAACATAGTTTCTCCTTTTTTTAAACATATTGTCTAAAATTTTGATATAATGGATTATACATTAAAAAATCTATTTTTAGACATATAGTCTAATTTGTTTACAAGGAGGAAATATGCAAGAAAGTAACAAACGCTTAAAAACAAAGCGAACTATTGAAAATGCTATGGTACAATTACTGATGGAACAGCCATTTGATCAAATTTCTACTGTCAAGTTAGCAGAAAAAGCCAGAATTAGCCGTTCCAGCTTCTATACGCACTATAAGGATAAGTATGATATGATTGAGCACTATCAAAGCAAGCTATTTCATACATTTGAATATATTTTTCAAAAACATGCTCATCACAAAAGAGACGCTATTTTAGAAGTTTTTGAATATCTAGAGTCAGAACCACTTCTGGCTGCCCTTCTTTCTGAAAATGGGACTAAAGAAATCCAAAATTTCTTACGAAATAAACTTCATATCATGCTCAGTACAGATTTACAAAAGCGATTTATGCAACTGAATCTAAATACCACTGAATTAGAATATAGTAGCATCTATCTAACTCATGCACTTTTTGGTGTCTGCCAAACTTGGATTGCACATGGAAAAAAAGAAAGTTCTCAAGAAATAACAAACTTCCTTATGAAAATGCTTGGTGATACAAATTGATACAAAAAGAGGAACACAGCTGTGTTCCCTTTTATCTATACTCCGCCAGTAGGACTCGAACCTACGACATCATGATTAACAGTCATGCGCTACTACCAACTGAGCTATGGCGGATAAAATAGTCCGTACGGGATTCGAACCCGTGTTACCGCCGTGAAAAGGCGGTGTCTTAACCCCTTGACCAACGGACCTTCTATCTGTAGCAGATATAACCATTATATCAATTTCTTGCTAATTGTCAATCACTTTTGAGATTTTTTCTCTAAAATATCTTTTAATTTTCTAATTTTTAATCTTGAAATAGGACAACGATGATCTTCATAGAAAACAATTTCTAGATTTTTTCGATCAATCTCTCTAATATTGCCTATATTTACCAAAAATGACTTATGAGGAGAATAAAATCGCTGAGTATGTTTGTCCTTTTCCTGAATATCTGTCATAGTACCGTAAAACTCTTTGGCAAAATTCTTACCAATAATACGTAATTTATGAGAGACTCCTGTCGTTTCAATATACAAAATATCATGGTAAGGGATTTTTAAATCATTTCCCTTGTAATTGTAGTCAAAATAATCCACCACATCTTCATTTTCAAGTAACATACTCTTCGTGTAAAAGATATTTTGCTCAATTCTCTTCTTAAACATCTCATCGTTGATATCCTTATCAACAAAATCTAGGGCTGATACCTGGTATTTATAGGTTAGAGTCGCAAACTCTGATCGACTGGTGATAAAGACGATAATAGCGTAAGGATTGTAATGACGAATGAGCTGAGCCACTTCAAATCCCTTTTTCTCAATTCCATGAATATCAATATCTAGGAAATAAAGCTGATTTACTTCATCGTTTTCAATGTATTCTTCAAATTCACGGACTTTTCCCGTTGTCTTGTATGATATTGGAATATTCGATTCTTTCGAAATTTCATCCAATATTCTCTCTAGTCTCACTTGATGTTCAATAACATCTTCTAAAATTAAAACTTTCATTCAAATTCCCTCTTACATCTAATGATTTGTCTAAATGTACTGCCTTCCATCTCTGTTTCTAAAATAATATTGTTGTACTTATCTAGTAGTTCCTTCACATTATTTAATCCGACTCCGCGATTTCTTCCCTTAGTGGAGAATCCTAAGGCAAATAGATTTCCTGAAGGAGTCATCGTCATTTTACATGAATTCTGAATCACAATCACTGTTTCAGTTTCCATCTTAATAACTGCTACTTCCATCTGCTTTTTATAACTATCAGCCGATCCTTCGACAGCATTGTTCAATAAAACACTCATAATACGAACCAAATCCAATAGTTCAATTGGGAGCTTGGTAATCGTATCTTTTACTTCCAGTGTAAACTCTACACCATTATTTCGAGCATAGACAATGGACTGAGCAACCAAACTTCGTAAAGCTGAATCTTCTATGTTGTTCAAATCAAAGTAAGTGTACTTATCTGAACGCAGTTTGTGATTAGCTTTGACCAAAACTTCATTGTAAACTCTGTCAATTTCTTGTAAATCACCACTGTCAATTGCCATCTGCATGCTGACAAGCATTCCAGCATAGTCATGTCGAAAACCACGGATTTCATTATACAGTCCGACAATTTCGTCTGTATAGTTTTGTAAATGTTTCTGTTCAAATTTCTTCTGCTTCAAAGCAATCTCTTTTTCCATTTGTTCTTTATGCGAATTCATTGCAAAGAAGGTCAAAAGTAACGAGATAAAAACAATAGATGACAAAATACTTCCAAAACTATTCAAATGTTTAACCGTACTTACCATATCTGAAACGAAAGATACAATATGGAGCAGTAGTAAGGCAAAAAATACTTTTTTCAAGAAAGGATAGAGGTAGTCTTTGTCAAAATAGGCTAGTTCCAAATGGAAATAATGAATGATTTTTAAGACAACAAAATAGGTCAACACCGTTACAACGAAAAAGAATGGGGCATGATATTGTGAAACAAAATTGTCTCCTGTTATAGAAGAGAAAGTTACGGACAGAAAGTTATGAGTGCTCTCATATAAAAGAGATAGTAGTAAACTTAGGAATAGTCCTCTATCCCTCTCATACTGTTTAATCCATCGAAAATAGGAATATAGGCCCAAAGGAAATAAAAATCTTTCAATCACTATTTCATCTAAATATAGAAGATAAAAGGAAAGTTCAAGTACTGCTTCTACTAGTAATGTATAGAGACCAAAAAAATATAGTTCCTTTGATTTTATTTGACCTTTACAAATTAAACGGTAACTGTGACTAATAATTAAAAAATGACCAATAACTGTCCCAAATCCAAATAAATTCATTACTCTTTCCCCTTATTTTATTACTTTTTTCTTGGGAAAATAAAATCACGGAGGATTTTTGGAAGTCTCATTTCCCCACCTTTAATCTTTTGCAAGTCTTTTTCCTTCAAGGCTACAAACTGTTCCAATTTAACTGTGTTTTTCATAATAAAATCTCCTAAAATGTTTTTTCTTGTAAGCTAACTTACAAAAACCATTATACAAAATGGAATTTCGTTTTAGATAAAATTCTCTCAACTGTCATTTTTTTCTCCCAAAGTGTACTTTTTTAAGAAAAAAGCCGGGAAAATTCCCAGCTTTGCTATTATATTGATCCCAGCAGGATTCGAACCTGCGACCGTTCGCTTAGAAGGCGAATGCTCTATCCAGCTGAGCTATGAGACCTAACACAATTATTCTACCAAAAATTCAATTAAAAGTCAATTTATTTATGATAGGGTGATCCCTGCTGAATCGTAAAAGCGCGATAGATTTGTTCAACAAGAACTAGTCTCATTAACTGATGGGGCAAGGTTAGGCGACCAAAACTGACAGAAAGATTGGCTCTATTTTTTACAGCTGATGACAATCCTAAACTTCCCCCAATAATAAAGGTAAGAGTAGAAAATCCTTTTATAGAAGCTTCTTCTAACTGCTTACTAAATTCTTCTGAAGAGAACATTTTCCCTTCAATAGCTAATGCAATAACAAAATCACGGTCAGCAACTTTTGATAAAATTCTCTGACCTTCTATTTCTAAAATCTTTTGATTTTCTGATTCACTGGCCTTATCTGGTGTTTTTTCATCTGATAACTCAATCATTTCAAACTTAGCAAATCTAGAAATTCGTTTTGAATACTCTGCGATACCATCTTTTAAATACTTTTCTTTCAGTTTCCCAACTGTTACAACTTTAATTTTCATGACTCTATTCTAACATATTCTCTATTTTTTCACATCTTATTCACAAAATAAAAAATAGATTTCAATTAAGAAAATCACAGCTTCAAAAGAGTTATCCACAGTTTGTGTAAAACTTTTGTGTTTAAGTTATAATTAAGCTAGTCAGTTTATACTTTCAGTAATTCAAACATATGGAGGCAAATATGAAACATCTAAAAACATTTTACAAAAAATGGTTTCAATTATTAGTCGTTATCGTCATTAGCTTTTTTAGTGGAGCCTTGGGTAGTTTTTCAATAACTCAACTAACTCAAAAAAGTAGTGTAAACAACTCTAACAACAATAGTACTATTACACAAACTGCCTATAAGAACGAAAATTCAACAACACAGGCTGTTAATAAAGTAAAAGATGCCGTTGTATCCGTTATTACTTATTCAGCAAATAGACAAAATAGCGTATTTGGCAATGATGAGACTGATACAGATTCTCAGCAAATCTCTAGTGAGGGATCTGGCGTTATTTATAAAAAGAATGATAAAGAAGCTTACATCGTCACCAACAATCACGTTATAAATGGCGCCAGCAAAGTAGATATTCGTTTGTCAGATGGAACTAAAGTACCTGGAGAAATTGTCGGAGCGGACACTTTCTCTGATATTGCTGTCGTCAAAATCTCTTCAGAAAAAGTTACAACAGTAGCTGAGTTTGGTGATTCTAGCAAGTTAACCGTAGGAGAAACTGCTATTGCCATTGGTAGCCCGTTAGGTTCTGAATATGCAAATACTGTTACTCAAGGTATCGTATCTAGTCTCAATCGAAATGTATCTTTAAAATCTGAAGATGGACAAGCCATTTCTACAAAAGCCATCCAAACTGATACTGCTATTAATCCAGGTAACTCTGGTGGCCCACTGATCAATATCCAAGGACAGGTTATCGGAATTACCTCAAGTAAAATTGCCACAAATGGAGGAACATCTGTAGAAGGTCTTGGTTTTGCAATCCCTGCAAATGATGCTATCAATATTATTGAACAGTTAGAAAAAAACGGAAAAGTGACGCGTCCAGCTTTGGGAATCCAGATGGTTAATTTATCTAATGTGAGTACAAGCGACATCAGAAGACTCAATATTCCAAGTAATGTTACATCTGGTGTAGTTGTTCGTTCGATACAAAGTAATATGCCTGCCAATGGTCACCTTGAAAAATACGATGTAATTACAAAAGTAGATGACAAAGAGATTGCTTCATCAACAGACTTACAAAGTGCTCTTTACAATCATTCTATCGGAGACACCATTAAGATCACTTACTATCGCAACGGTAAAGAAGAAACTACATCTATTAAACTTGACAAGAGTTCAGGTGATTTAGAATCTTAATTGACATCTATGTAAAGAAAGCTTTACATAAGAGAAAAGATGTGTTAGTGTAGAATCATGGAAAAATTTGAAATGATTTCTATCACAGATATACAAAAAAATCCCTATCAACCCCGAAAAGAATTTGATAGAGAAAAACTAGATGAACTAGCACAGTCTATCAAAGAAAATGGGGTCATTCAACCGATTATTGTTCGTCAATCTCCTGTTATTGGTTATGAAATCCTTGCAGGAGAGAGACGCTATCGGGCTTCACTTTTAGCTGGTCTACGGTCTATCCCAGCTGTTGTTAAACAGATTTCAGACCAAGAGATGATGGTTCAGTCCATTATTGAAAATTTACAGAGAGAAAATTTAAACCCAATAGAAGAAGCACGCGCCTATGAATCTCTCGTAGAGAAAGGATTCACCCATGCTGAAATTGCAGATAAAATGGGCAAGTCTCGTCCATATATCAGCAACTCCATTCGTTTACTTTCCTTGCCAGAACAGATTCTCTCAGAAGTAGAAAATGGCAAACTATCACAAGCCCATGCGCGTTCCCTAGTTGGGTTAAATAAGGAACAACAAGACTATTTCTTTCAACGGATTATAGAAGAAGATATTTCTGTAAGGAAGTTAGAAGCTCTTCTGACAGAAAAAAAACAAAAGAAACTGCAAAAAAATGATCATTTCATACAAAATGAAGAAGAACAGTTAAAAAAACTACTCGGATTAGATGTAGAGATTAAACTGTCTAAAAAAGATAGTGGAAAAATCATTATTTCTTTTTCAAATCAAGAAGAATATAGTAGAATTATCAACAGCCTGAAATAAGGCTGTTCTTTTATTTTTTTATCTCACAAGGTTATCCACTATGTTTTTCGATAAAAAGCTTAATAAAACAATAGTTTCTGACTTTATCCCCAACCTGTGGATAAAACTTGATAACATTGTGGATTATTTTTCACAGCTTGTGGAAAATTCTTGCTATATATGGTAAAATATCTCTAGTATTAAACTTTTAAATAGTAAAGGAGGAGAAAGGATTGAAAGAAAAACAATTTTGGAATCGTATCTTAGAATTTGCGCAAGAAAGACTGACTCGATCCATGTATGATTTCTATGCTATTCAAGCTGAACTCATCAAGGTAGAGGAAAATGTTGCCACTATATTTCTACCTCGCTCTGAAATGGAAATGGTCTGGGAAAAACAACTAAAAGATATTATTGTAGTAGCTGGTTTTGAAATTTATGACGCTGAAATAACTCCCCACTATATTTTCACTAAACCTCAAGATACGGCTATCTCACAAGTTGAAGAAGCTACAAATTCAACTCTTTATGACTATAGTCCAAAGTTAGCATCTATTCCTTATTCGGATACTGGATTAAAAGAGAAGTATACCTTTGATAATTTTATCCAAGGGGATGGAAATGTTTGGGCTGTATCAGCTGCTTTGGCTGTCTCTGAAGATTTGGCTCTAACCTATAACCCTCTTTTTATCTATGGAGGACCTGGGCTTGGTAAGACTCACCTGTTAAACGCTATTGGAAATGAAATTCTAAAAAATATTCCAAATGCGCGTGTTAAATATATTCCTGCCGAAAGCTTTATCAATGACTTTCTTGATCACCTAAGACTTGGGGAAATGGAAAAGTTTAAAAAAACCTACCGCAGTCTTGATCTTTTGCTAATTGATGATATCCAGTCACTCAGCGGAAAAAAAGTTGCAACTCAAGAAGAATTTTTCAATACTTTTAATGCCCTTCATGACAAGCAAAAACAGATTGTCCTAACCAGTGATAGAAGTCCAAAGCATTTAGAAGGACTCGAGGAGAGGCTTGTCACGCGCTTTAGTTGGGGATTGACACAAACTATCACACCCCCTGACTTTGAAACACGCATTGCCATTTTACAAAGTAAAACGGAACATTTAGGCTACAATTTCCAAAGTGATACTCTAGAATACCTAGCTGGGCAATTTGATTCAAATGTTCGAGATCTTGAGGGAGCCATAAACGACATCACTTTAATTGCCAGAGTAAAAAATATCAAGGATATCACTATTGATATTGCTGCAGAAGCTATTAGAGCTCGAAAACAAGATGTTAGCCAAATGCTCGTCATCCCAATTGACAAAATCCAAAATGAAGTTGGTAACTTCTATGGAGTTAGTGTCAAAGAAATGAAGGGAAGCAGACGCCTTCAAAACATTGTGTTAGCCCGTCAAGTAGCCATGTATTTATCTAGAGAACTAACAGATAATAGTCTTCCAAAAATTGGGAAGGAATTTGGTGGAAAAGATCATACAACAGTTATTCATGCCCATGCTAAAATTAAATCTTTGATTGATGAAGACGATAATTTACGCTTAGAAATTGAATCAATCAAAAAGAAAATCAAATAAGTTGTGGATAACTTTTACTTTATTATCTTTTTTATCCACATTTTTTAAACAAGCCAAAAAACTTGATATGACTTGTTTAAAGTCTGTTTTCCACAGATTTCACAGACTCTATTATTACTATTATCCTTCTAATACTAAAAATAAATAAAGGAGAATCCATGATTCATTTTTCAATTAATAAAAATTTATTTCTACAAGCCTTAAATACAACTAAAAGAGCTATTAGTTCTAAAAATGCCATTCCTATTTTATCAACTGTCAAAATTGACGTGACCAATGAAGGTGTTACTTTAATTGGTTCAAATGGTCAAATTTCAATTGAAAATTTTATTTCTCAAAAAAATGAAGATGCTGGTCTATTAATTACTTCTTTAGGTTCGATCCTTCTTGAAGCTTCTTTCTTTATCAATGTGGTATCTAGCCTACCTGATGTAACTCTTGATTTTAAAGAAATTGAACAAAATCAAATTGTTTTAACCAGCGGCAAATCAGAAATTACCTTAAAAGGAAAAGATAGTGAACAGTATCCACGAATCCAAGAAATTTCAGCAAGCACTCCTTTGGTTCTTGAAACAAAATTGCTCAAGAAAATTATCAATGAAACAGCTTTTGCTGCAAGTACACAAGAAAGTCGTCCAATTTTAACAGGTGTTCATTTTGTATTGAGTCAGCATAAGGAGCTAAAAACAGTGGCAACAGACTCTCATCGTCTAAGCCAGAAAAAATTAATGCTTGAGAAAAATAGTGATGATTTTGATGTCGTGATTCCTAGCCGTTCTCTACGCGAATTTTCAGTGGTATTTACAGATGATATCGAAACTGTAGAGATTTTCTTTGCCAATAACCAAATCCTCTTTAGAAGCGAAAATATTAGCTTCTATACTCGTCTCCTAGAAGGAAACTATCCTGATACAGATCGCTTGATTCCAACAGACTTTAACACTACTATTACTTTTGATGTGGTAAACTTACGCCAGTCAATGGAGCGTGCTCGTCTTTTATCAAGTGCGACTCAAAATGGTACTGTGAAACTTGAAATTAAAGGTGGTATTATTAGCGCCCATGTTCACTCTCCAGAAGTTGGTAAAGTAAACGAAGAAATCGATACTGATCAGGTTACTGGTGAAGATTTGACCATTAGTTTCAACCCAACTTACTTAATTGATTCTCTTAAAGCTTTAAATAGCGAAAAGGTTACCATTAGCTTTATCTCAGCTGTTCGTCCATTTACTCTTGTGCCAGCAGATACTGACGAAGACTTCATGCAGCTCATTACACCAGTTCGTACAAATTAAGTGAAAGAGGTTGAGCTTAGCTCGCCTCTTTTATGATATAATCGAAAAAGAAAAGGAGAATAGTATGTATCAAGTTGGAAATTTTGTTGAAATGAAAAAACCACATGCTTGCACCATCAAGTCAACAGGAAAAAAAGCTAATCGTTGGGAAATTACACGTGTAGGAGCAGATATCAAAATCAAATGCAGTAATTGTGACCATGTTGTCATGATGGGACGCTATGATTTTGATCGAAAAATGAATAAAATTATTGACTGAGAACCCTTAGTTAGAGGGTTAGCAAGTTTTCCCTTTTTGTGTTATAATATTAGGGACTGAAATGAAAACGGAGAATGAGAAATATGGCTTTGACAGCAGGTATCGTTGGTTTGCCAAACGTTGGTAAATCAACACTATTTAATGCAATTACAAAAGCAGGAGCAGAGGCAGCAAACTACCCATTTGCGACGATTGATCCAAACGTTGGAATGGTTGAAGTTCCAGATGAACGCCTACAAAAACTAACTGAAATGATTACTCCTAAAAAGACAGTGCCAACAACATTTGAATTTACAGATATTGCAGGGATTGTAAAAGGAGCTTCAAAAGGAGAAGGGCTAGGGAATAAATTCTTGGCCAATATTCGTGAAGTAGATGCGATTGTTCACGTAGTTCGTGCTTTTGATGATGAAAATGTGATGCGCGAGCAAGGACGTGAAGACGCCTTTGTAGATCCACTTGCCGATATTGACACCATTAACCTAGAATTGATTCTTGCTGACTTAGAATCGGTGAACAAACGATATGCGCGTGTAGAAAAGATGGCACGTACGCAAAAAGATAAAGAATCAGTAGCTGAGTTTAATGTTCTTCAAAAGATTAAACCAGTCCTTGAAGATGGGAAATCAGCTCGAACTATTGAATTTACAGATGAGGAACAAAAGGTTGTAAAAGGTCTTTTCCTTTTGACGACTAAACCAGTGCTCTATGTTGCTAATGTTGACGAGGATGTGGTTTCAGAACCTGACTCTATCAACTATGTCAAACAAATTCGTGAATTTGCAGCGACAGAAAATGCTGAAGTAGTCGTCATTTCTGCGCGTGCTGAGGAAGAAATTTCTGAATTGGACGATGAAGATAAAAAAGAGTTTCTTGAAGCCATTGGTTTGATAGAATCAGGTGTAGATAAGTTGACGCGTGCAGCTTACCACTTGCTTGGATTGGGAACTTACTTCACAGCTGGTGAAAAAGAAGTTCGCGCTTGGACTTTCAAACGTAGTATGAAGGCTCCTCAAGCAGCTGGGATTATCCACTCAGACTTTGAAAAAGGATTTATTCGTGCAGTAACCATGTCATATGAGGATTTAGTGAAATACGGATCTGAAAAGGCCGTAAAAGAAGCTGGACGCTTGCGTGAAGAAGGAAAAGAATATATCGTTCAAGATGGCGATATCATGGAATTCCGCTTTAATGTCTAAAAAATTAATAAATGGTGTCAATTAGGTTGGAAAAAAATTCCAACCCTTTTGGCTTTTGAAAGGAAAAATAAATGACCAAATTACTTGTAGGCTTGGGAAATCCAGGGGATAAATATTTTGAAACAAAACACAATGTTGGTTTCATGTTGATTGACCAACTAGCGAAAAAACAAAATGTCACTTTTACACACGATAAGATATTTCAAGCAGACCTAGCATCCTTTTTCTTCAATGGAGAAAAAATTTATCTGGTTAAACCAACGACCTTTATGAATGAAAGTGGAAAAGCAGTTCATGCTTTATTGACTTACTATGGTTTGGATATTGAAGATTTACTTATCATTTACGATGACCTTGACATGGAAGTTGGAAAGATTCGTTTAAGAGCAAAGGGCTCAGCAGGTGGTCACAATGGTATTAAGTCTATTATTCAACATATTGGAACTCAGGTCTTTAACCGTGTTAAGATTGGAATTGGGAGACCTAAAAATGGTATGTCAGTTGTTCACCATGTTTTGAGTACCTTTGACAGGGATGATTATATCGGTATTTTACAGTCTATTGACAAGGTTGACGATTCTGTAAACTACTATTTACAAGAGAAAAATTTTGAGAAAACAATGCAGAGGTATAATGGATAAATGGTGACCTTATTAGATTTATTCTCAGAAAATAATCAGATCAAAAAATGGCATCAAAATTTAACAGATAAGAAAAGACAACTGATACTTGGTTTATCAACGTCTACTAAGTCTCTTGCAATTGCAAGCAGTTTAGAAAAAGAAGATAAGATTGTATTGTTGACGTCAACTTATGGAGAAGCAGAAGGACTTGTTAGTGATCTTCTATCTATCTTGGGTGAGGAACTTGTCTATCCATTTTTGGTAGATGATACTCCTATGGTGGAGTTTTTGATGTCTTCACAAGAAAAAATCATTTCACGGGTTGAAGCCTTGCGTTTTTTGACTGATTCATCTAAGAGAGGGATTTTAGTTTGTAATATCGCAGCAAGTCGATTGATTTTACCGTCTCCCAATGTATTCAAAGATAGTATTGTAAAAATCTCACTTGGTGAAGAATATGATCAACACGCGCTTATCCATCAGTTAAAGGAAATTGGCTATCGAAAAGTTACACAAGTACAAACTCAAGGCGAATTTAGTCTGCGAGGAGATATTTTAGATATTTTTGAAATATCCCAGTTAGAACCTTGCCGAATTGAGTTTTTTGGTGATGAAATTGATGGTATCAGGTCATTTGAAGTAGAAACACAATTATCGAAAGAAAATAAGACAGAACTCACAATCTTTCCAGCTAGCGACATACTTTTGAGAGAAAATGATTATCAACGAGGTCAGTCAGCTTTAGAAAAACAGATTTCAAAAACGTTATCACCTATTTTAAAATCATACTTAGAAGAAATTCTTTCAAGTTTTCACCAAAAACAAATGCATTCTGATTCACGGAAATTTTTATCTTTATGCTATGATAAGACATGGACTGTATTTGATTATATTGAAAAAAACATACCAATATTCTTTGATGATTATCAAAAATTGATGAATCAGTATGAAGTCTTTGAAAGAGAATTAGCGCAGTACTTTACAGAAGAATTACAGAATAGTAAAGCATTTTCTGATATGCAGTATTTTGCTGATATTGAACAAATCTATAAAAAACAAAGTCCGGTGACTTTTTTCTCTAATCTTCAAAAGGGACTAGGAAATCTCAAGTTTGACCAAATTTATCAATTTAATCAATATCCTATGCAGGAGTTTTTCAATCAATTTTCTTTTTTAAAAGAAGAAATTGAACGATACAAAAAAATGGATTACACTATTATCCTGCAATCTAGCAATTCAATGGGAAGTAAAACATTGGAGGATATGTTAGAGGAATATCAGATTAAATTGGATTCCAGAGATAAGTCAAGAATCTATCAACAATCTGTAAACTTAATTGAGAGTAACCTAAGACATGGTTTTCATTTTGTAGATGAAAAGATTTTATTGATAACTGAACATGAGATTTTTCAAAAGAAATTGAAACGTCGTTTTCGAAGACAGCATGTTTCAAACGCAGAGAGATTAAAAGATTACAATGAACTTGAAAAAGGAGATTACGTTGTTCACCATATTCATGGGATTGGTCAATATCTAGGAATTGAAACAATTGAAATCAAGGGGATTCACCGTGATTATGTTAGTGTTCAATACCAAAACGGGGATCAAATCTCTATCCCAGTAGAACAGATTCATCTACTGTCTAAATATGTTTCAAGTGATGGGAAAGCTCCAAAGCTCAATAAATTAAATGACGGTCATTTTAAAAAGGCCAAGCAAAAGGTTAAGAACCAGGTAGAGGATATAGCTGACGATTTAATTAAACTCTACTCTGAACGTAACCAGTTGAAGGGTTTTGCTTTTTCAGCTGATAATGAAGATCAAGATGCCTTTGATGATGCTTTCCCTTATGTTGAAACGGATGATCAACTTCGTAGTATTGAGGAAATCAAGAGAGATATGCAGGCTTCTCAGCCAATGGATAGACTTTTAGTTGGGGATGTTGGTTTTGGAAAGACTGAAGTTGCTATGCGTGCAGCCTTTAAGGCAGTCAATGATCACAAACAGGCTGTCGTCTTAGTTCCGACGACGGTTTTAGCGCAACAGCACTATACAAATTTTAAGGAACGATTCCAAAATTTTGCAGTTAATATTGATGTATTGAGTCGCTTTAGAAGTAAAAAAGAGCAGACTGAAACACTTGAAAAATTAAAAAACGGTCAAGTTGATATTTTGATTGGAACCCATCGTGTTTTGTCAAAAGATGTTGTGTTTGCTGATTTGGGCTTGATGATTATTGATGAAGAACAACGATTTGGTGTCAAGCACAAGGAAACCTTGAAAGAGTTGAAGAAACAAGTGGATGTCCTAACTTTGACCGCTACTCCAATCCCTCGTACCCTCCATATGTCTATGTTGGGAATCAGAGATTTGTCTGTTATTGAAACTCCGCCGACTAATCGTTATCCTGTTCAGACATATGTTTTGGAAAAGAATGATAGTGTCATTCGTGATGCTGTTTTGCGTGAAATGGAGCGTGGAGGTCAAGTTTACTACCTTTACAACAAAGTTGACACGATTGACCAGAAGGTTTCAGAATTACAGGAGTTGATTCCAGAGGCTTCGATTGGTTATGTTCATGGTAGAATGAGTGAAATCCAGTTGGAAAATACTCTACTAGACTTTATTGAGGGACAATACGATATCTTGGTGACGACTACCATTATTGAGACAGGGGTGGACATTCCAAATGCCAATACTTTGTTTATTGAAAATGCGGACCATATGGGTTTGTCAACCTTGTATCAGTTAAGAGGAAGAGTCGGTCGTAGTAATCGTATTGCTTATGCCTATCTCATGTATCGTCCAGAAAAATCAATCAGTGAAGTCTCTGAAAAGAGATTAGAGGCAATCAAAGGATTTACAGAATTGGGCTCTGGATTTAAGATTGCTATGCGAGATCTTTCGATTCGTGGAGCAGGGAATCTCCTAGGAAAATCCCAGTCTGGTTTCATTGATTCTGTTGGTTTTGAATTGTATTCACAGTTACTAGAGGAAGCTATTGCTAAACGAAACGGTAATGCTAACGCTAACACAAGAACCAAAGGGAATGCTGAGTTGATTTTGCAAATTGATGCCTATCTTCCTGATACTTATATTTCTGACCAACGACATAAGATTGAAATTTACAAGAAAATTCGTCAAATTGACAGCTGTGTCAATTATGAAGAGTTACAAGAGGAGTTGATAGACCGTTTTGGAGAATACCCAGATGTAGTTGCTTATCTTTTAGAGATTGGTTTAGTCAAGTCATATTTGGACAAGGTCTTTGTTCAACGTGTGGAAAGAAAAGATAATAAAATTACAATTCAATTTGAAAAAGTCACTCAACGACTGTTTTTAGCTCAAGATTATTTTAAATCTTTATCCGCAACGAACTTAAAAGCAGGCATCGCTGAGAATAAGGGATCAATGGAGCTTGTATTTGATGTCCGAAATAAGAAAGATTATGAAATTTTAGAAGGTCTGCTGATTTTTGGAGAAAGTTTATTAGAGATAAAAGAGTCTAAGAAAGAAAATTCCATTTGATATTTTTCTTCTATAAAGTAGATAAAAATGGTACAATAATAAGTTGAGGTAATAAGGATGAGATTAGACAAATATTTAAAAGTATCACGAATTATCAAGCGTCGTACAGTCGCAAAGGAAGTAGCAGATAAAGGCAGAATTAAGGTTAATGGAATCTTGGCCAAAAGTTCAACGGATTTGAAAGTTAATGACCAAGTTGAAATTCGCTTTGGCAATAAGTTGCTACTTGTAAAAGTACTGGAGATGAAAGATAGTACAAAAAAAGAAGATGCAGCAGGCATGTATGAAATTATCAGTGAAACACGGGTAGAAGAAAATGTCTAAAAATATTGTACAATTGAATAATTCTTTTATTCAAAATGAACACCAACGTCGTCGCTACCTGATGAAAGAACGACAAAAACGGAATCGTTTTATGGGGTGGGTATTGATTTTGATTATGCTATTATTTATCTTGCCAACTTTTAATTTAGCGCAGAGCTATCAGCAATTACTCCAAAGACGTCAGCAATTAGCAGACTTGCAAACTCAGTATCAAACCTTGAGTGATGAAAAGGATAAGGAGACAGCATTTGCTACCAAGTTGAAAGATGAGGATTATGCTGCCAAATATACACGAGCGAAGTACTATTATTCTAAGTCGAGGGAAATAGTTTATACGATTCCTGACTTGCTTCAAAGGTGATAAAATGGAAAATTTATTAGATGTAATTGAGCAATTTTTGAGTTTATCAGATGAAAAGCTGGAAGAATTGGCTGATAAAAATCAATTATTGCGTTTACAAGAAGAAAAGGAAAGGAAGAATGCGTAAATTCTTAATTATTTTGTTGCTACCGAGTTTTTTGACCATCTCAAAAGTCGTTAGCACAGAAAAAGAAGTCGTCTATACTTCGAAAGAAATTTATTACCTTTCACAATCTGACTTTGGTATTTATTTTAGAGAAAAGCTAAGTTCTCCTATGGTTTATGGAGAAGTTCCTGTCTATGCGAATGAAGATTTAGTAGTGGAATCTGGAAAATTGACTCCTAAAACAAGTTTTCAAATAACCGAGTGGCGCTTAAATAAACAAGGAATTCCGGTATTTAAGCTATCAAATCATCAATTTATAGCTGCGGACAAACGATTTTTATATGATCAGTCAGAGGTAACTTCAACAATAAAAAAAGTATGGTTAGAATCTGACTTTAAACTGTATAATAGCCCTTATGATTTAAAAGAAGTGAAATCATCCTTATCAGCTTATTCGCAAGTATCAATCGACAAAACCATGTTTGTAGAAGGAAGAGAATTTCTACATATTGATCAGGTTGGATGGGTAGCTAAAGAATCAACTTCTGAAGAAGATAATCGGATGAGTAAAGTCCAAGAAATGTTATCGGAAAAATATCAGAAGGATTCATTCTCTATTTATGTTAAGCAACTGACTACTGGAAAAGAAGCAGGTATCAATCAAGATGAAAAGATGTATGCAGCTAGCGTTTTGAAACTCCCTTATCTCTATTATGCGCAAGAAAAAATAAATGATGGTCTTTATCAGTTAGATACGACTGTAAAATACGTATCTGCAGTCAATGATTTTCCAGGTTCTTATAAACCAGAGGGAAGTGGTAGTCTTCCTAAAAAAGAGGATAATAAAGAGTATTCTCTCAAGGACTTAATCACAAAAGTATCTAAAGAATCTGATAATGTAGCTCATAATCTATTGGGTTATTACATTTCAAACCAATCTGATGCCACATTCAAATCCAAGATGTCTGCCATTATGGGAGATGATTGGAATCCAAAAGAAAAATTGATTTCTTCCAAGATGGCCGGGAAGGTCATGGAAGCTATTTATAATCAAAATGGATTTGTGCTAGAGTCTTTGACTAAAACAGATTTTGATAATCAGCGAATTGCCAAAGGTGTTTCTGTGAAGGTAGCTCATAAAATTGGGGATGCGGACGAATTTAAGCATGATACGGGTGTTATCTACGCAGATTTTCCATTTATTCTTTCTATTTTCACTAAGAATTCTGATTATGATACGATTTCTCAGATAGCCAAGGATGTTTATGAGGTTCTAAAATGAGAGAACAAGATTTTTTAAATCATTTTCTCAAGAGAGGATATTTTAAAAAGCATACTAAGGTGGTGCTAGCTCTTTCTGGTGGATTAGATTCTATGTTTCTATTTAAGGTATTGTTTACTTATCAAAAAGAGTTAGAGATTGAATTGATTCTGGCTCATGTGAATCATAAGCAGAGAATTGAATCAGATTGGGAAGAACAGGAATTAAGGAAGTTGGCTGCTGAATTTGGACTTCCTATTTATGTCAGCAATTTTTCAGGAGAATTTTCAGAAGCGCGTGCACGAAATTTTCGCTATGATTTTTTTCAAGAGGTCATGAAAAAGACAGGTGCGACAGCCTTAGTCACTGCCCACCATGCGGATGACCAGGTGGAAACGATTTTGATGCGCTTGATTCGAGGTACTCGCTTGCGCTATCTATCAGGAATTAAGGAGAAGCAAGTAGTCGGAGAGATAGAAATCATTCGTCCCTTCTTGCATTTTCAGAAAAAAGACTTTCCATCAATTTTTCACTTTGAAGATACATCAAATCAGGAGAATCATTATTTTCGAAATCGTATTCGAAACTCTTACTTACCAGAATTGGAAAAAGAAAATCCTCGATTTAGGGATGCAATCTTAGGCATTGGCAATGAAATTTTAGATTATGATTTGGCAATAGCTGAATTATCTAACAATATTAATGTGGAAGATTTACAGCAGTTATTTTCTTACTCTGAGTCTACACAAAGAGTTTTACTTCAAACTTATCTGAATCGTTTTCCAGATTTGAATCTTACAAAAGCTCAGTTTGCTGAAGTTCAGCAGATTTTAAAATCTAAAAGCCAGTATCGTCATCCGATTAAAAATGGCTATGAATTGATAAAAGAGTACCAACAGTTTCAGATTTGTAAAATCAGTCCGCAGGCTGATGAAAAGGAAGATGAACTTGTGTTACACTATCAAAATCAGGTAGCTTATCAAGGATATTTATTTTCTTTTGGACTTCCATTAGAAGGTGAATCAATTCAACAAATACCTGTTTCACGTGAAACATCCATACACATTCGTCATCGAAAAACAGGAGATGTTTTGATTCAAAATGGGCATAGAAAAAAACTCAGACGTTTATTTATTGATTTGAAAATCCCTATGGAAAAGCGAAAATCTGCTCTGATTATTGAGCAATTTGGTGAAATTGTCTCAATTTTGGGAATTGCGACCAGTAATTTGAGTAAAAACACGAAAAATGATATAATGAACACTGTACTTTATATAGAAAAAATAGATAGGTAAAAAAATGTTAGAAAACGATATTAAAAAAATTCTCGTTTCACACGATGAAATTACAGAAGCTGCTAAAAAATTAGGTGCTCAACTCACTAAAGACTATGCAGGAAAAAATCCAATCTTAGTCGGGATTTTAAAAGGATCTATTCCTTTTATGGCTGAATTGGTTAAACATATTGATACACATATTGAAATGGACTTCATGATGGTTTCTAGCTACCATGGTGGAACAGCAAGTAGTGGTGTTATCAATATTAAACAAGATGTGACTCAAGATATCAAAGGAAGACATGTTCTATTTGTAGAAGATATCATTGATACAGGTCAAACTTTGAAGAATTTGCGAGATATGTTTATTGCAAGAGAAGCAGCTTCTGTTAAGATTGCAACCTTGTTGGATAAACCAGAAGGACGTGTTGTAGAAATTGAGGCAGACTATACCTGCTTTACTATCCCAAATGAGTTTGTAGTAGGTTATGGTTTAGACTACAAAGAAAATTATCGTAATCTTCCTTATGTTGGAGTATTGAAAGAAGAAGTGTATTCAAATTAGAAAGAATAATTTTTAATGAAAAAACAAAATAATGGTTTAATTAAAAATCCATTTCTATGGTTATTACTTATTTTTTTCCTAGTTACAGCTTACCAGTATTTTAGTACAGGTAGTGTTGCAGGGAAAAGTGAGCAAATTAATTATACAGAATTGGTAAAAGAAATTACCGATGACAATGTAAAAGAATTAACCTACCAACCAAATGGCAGTGTTATCGAAGTTTCGGGTGTTTATAAAAATCCTAAAACAAGTAGAGAAGAAACAGGCATTCAGTTTTTCACGCCATCTGTTACTAAGGTAGAGAAATTTACCAGCACTATTCTTCCTGCAGACACTACCGTATCAGAATTGCAAAAACTTGCTACTGACCATAAAGCAGAAGTAACTGTTAAGCATGAAAGTTCAAGTGGTATGTGGATTAATCTACTCGTATCCATTGTGCCATTTGGAATTCTATTCTTCTTCCTATTCTCTATGATGGGAAATATGGGAGGAGGAAATGGCCGTAATCCAATGAGTTTTGGACGTAGTAAGGCTAAAGCTGCAAATAAAGAAGATATTAAAGTAAGATTTTCAGATGTTGCTGGAGCTGAGGAAGAAAAACAAGAACTAGTTGAAGTTGTTGAATTCTTAAAAGATCCAAAACGATTTACAAAACTTGGGGCTCGTATTCCAGCAGGTGTCCTTCTGGAGGGACCTCCGGGAACAGGTAAAACTTTGCTTGCTAAAGCAGTCGCCGGAGAAGCAGGTGTTCCATTCTTGAGTATCTCAGGTTCTGATTTTGTAGAAATGTTTGTCGGAGTTGGAGCTAGTCGTGTTCGTTCTCTTTTTGAAGATGCCAAAAAAGCAGCGCCAGCTATCATCTTTATCGATGAAATTGATGCTGTTGGTCGCCAACGTGGTGTCGGCCTCGGTGGAGGAAATGATGAACGTGAGCAAACCTTGAACCAACTCTTGATTGAGATGGATGGTTTTGAGGGAAATGAAGGGATTATCGTCATTGCTGCGACAAACCGTTCAGATGTACTAGACCCTGCCCTTTTACGTCCAGGACGTTTTGATAGAAAAGTATTGGTTGGTCGCCCTGATGTTAAAGGTCGTGAAGCAATCTTGAAAGTTCATGCTAAGAACAAGCCTTTAGCAGAAGATGTTGATTTGAAATTAGTGGCTCAACAAACTCCAGGCTTTGTTGGTGCTGATTTAGAGAATGTCTTGAATGAAGCAGCCTTGGTTGCTGCTCGTCGCAATAAATCGATAATTGATGCTTCAGATATTGATGAAGCAGAAGATAGAGTGATTGCTGGACCTTCTAAGAAAGATAAGACAGTTTCACAAAAAGAACGTGAATTGGTTGCCTACCATGAGGCAGGACATACCATTGTTGGCCTAGTCTTATCGAATGCCCGCGTTGTTCATAAGGTTACAATTGTACCAAGAGGCCGTGCAGGCGGATACATGATTGCACTTCCTAAAGAAGATCAAATGCTTCTATCTAAAGAAGATATGAAAGAGCAATTGGCTGGCTTAATGGGTGGACGTGTAGCTGAAGAAATTATCTTTAATGTCCAAACTACAGGAGCTTCAAACGACTTTGAACAGGCGACACAAATGGCGCGTGCAATGGTTACAGAGTACGGTATGAGTGAAAAACTTGGCCCAGTACAATATGAAGGAAATCATGCTATGTTTGGTGCACAGAGTCCTCAAAAATCAATTTCAGAACAAACAGCTTATGAAATTGACGAAGAGGTTCGTTTATTATTGAATGAAGCACGAAATAAAGCTGCTGAAATTATTCAGTCAAATCGTGAAACTCACAAGTTGATTGCAGAAGCACTATTGAAATACGAAACATTGGATAGTACACAAATTAAATCTCTCTATGAAACAGGAAAGATGCCTGAAGCAGTAGAAGAGGAATCTCATGCATTATCTTATGATGAAGTAAAGTCAAAAATGAATGATGAAAAATAACCCAAAGAGAGGCAAGACCTCTCTTTTTTGTGCAGTTGAGGAGCTAAAGGGTGCAGAATGGATGAAATGTACCAAAAGTGTTTCTAATCTGTTAGACTGTATCTAGAAAGGGGAAAATTATGATTAAAGAATTGTATGAAGAAGTCCAAGGGACTGTGTATAAGTGTAGAAATGAATATTACCTTCATTTATGGGAATTGTCGGATTGGGACCAAGAGGG
Organism: Streptococcus sp. 1055; assembly: GCF_013276815.1. Classification (NCBI taxonomy): domain Bacteria; kingdom Bacillati; phylum Bacillota; class Bacilli; order Lactobacillales; family Streptococcaceae; genus Streptococcus; species Streptococcus sp. 1055. The sequence goes on from NZ_VMLT01000016.1 coordinate 27,210, forward strand.
AATGATATGTCTATATGAATTGATTAGTAAAGAAGAAGGATTAGTAGAAGATATCTCTCGTTTAAGGAAATATTTTAAGACTAAGTTTCGGAATCGAATTCTAGACTATATCCGTAAACAAGAAAGCTACAAACGAAGATATAATAAAGAACCATATGAAGAAGTAGGTGAGATTAGTCATCGTATAAGTGAGGGAGGTCTGTGGATAGATGACTATTATCTCTTTTATGAAACACTAAGAGATTATAGAAACAAACAAAGTAAAGAGAAACAAGAAGAGCTAGAACGCATTTTAAGAAATGAACGATTTCGAGGGCGTCAAAGAGTGTTAAGAGACTTACGTATTGTGTTTAAAGAGTTTGACATCCGTAGCCGGTAAGAAGCAATGCAAAAAAATGAAAAAAATAGGAAAAGGTGTGTCAATCGAAAGTGATGATGCCCCAAAAAATGGTGAGATTGAGGGCAATTATTTTGCTTTCATTTGACACGAGGAACCCTTGAAGCTGTTTTTTCAGCTAAACCAAGGCTAGTCTTAGCCTGGGCTCTCTAGCCTCACAACTCCAAGCCTCTTATCAAATGAAATGCTTGTCTTAGACTCCTTACTTTCTCTCTCCTAAATGTAAGGGATAGAGTGATTTCCTTTAAGGAACAGCTTCCCATTTAGCGAGAAATAGATTATACTTGTAGCTGAGGAGAATGAAGCTCCTCACTAGTAAACTCTTCATAATCCTTTTTATTTTTCTGAAGATATTGTTTGAAAGATGTGAGTTTCCACGGATGGGTTTGTGGAGGGACATACTTGCGTCTTTCTTTTTTTGTTCTGGTTCTGATTCAAAGTTTTTCGAATAGAGTTCATGAACTAGTAGCTCCTTTGTGTGATAGATCTTGTCAGCGATATTGAGGTAGATGTCACCGTCAACTTCTTTTATAACGAATGCTTTCGTCTTTCTGCTGAAGTAGACTTCTTTTCCTTGTTCAACAGGGATATAGCAACGATTTTGGAATCGGATATGGTGTCCACTATCGACGACTCTCTCCGCCAGTCTAGCCAGAATGAGATTTCGTTCAGAGGGCTTAGGAGCCTCCTCAAAGACAGAGAGTTTTGTCTTGTTTCCAAACTGTTCATTAAAGGTTTGAATGTAGGAAAGAAGGAAAGTATTGGCTTCTTCCAAGGTATGAATATTGTTTCGTTCCAGTTCAATAGGCAGGCGAGATTGTAGTGCCTGATTGAGTCTTTCGACTCTCCCTTTAGCTTGAGGGATAGCGGTTGTCTCAAGGAGAATCCCCAGTTGGTGACAGGCGTATCCGAATTGTGTATGGGTATCGTCCTCCATTTTCTTAGAGTTGGAGATTTGATAGGTAAAGACTGTTCTTTTATCTGTTTTGATTTGAAGGGGAATGCCGTGGTTGTCTAAAATTTGTTCGAGGACATGATAGTAAGCATTCAAGGTCTCTTGTTTATCAAAATAAGCGCCTAGGATATTGCCAGAAGCATCATCAATGGCTAGGTGTAAGTTAGAGGTTTCTGCTCCAAACCAGGCATGAGGGCTAGCCTCCATTTAGATGACTTCTCGCCAAAAAATTGTAAAAAGTTTAAAAAAAATTAGAAAAAGGTGTTGACAAGTCTGAAAAAGTCGGTATAATAGTAAGAGTTGAAAATAACAACTCTGGTCCGTTGGTCAAGGGGTTAAGACACCGCCTTTTCACGGCGGTAACACGGGTTCGAATCCCGTACGGACTATAGTATGTTGCGGTTGTAACACTTGATGAAAAAAGTTTTAAAAAAACTTAAAAAAGTTTCAAAAAAGTGTTGACAAGCGAAAGTGACTGTGATATACTAATATAGTTGTCGCTTGAGAGAAGCGAGTGACAAAGACCTTTGAAAACTGAACAAGACGAACCAATGTGCAGGGCATTACAACTAAGGTTGTAGTACTGAACA
>NZ_VMLT01000159.1:0-4454 GCF_013276815.1 Streptococcus sp. 1055
ACAGTGTTTTGAGCTAACTTCGTCAGTCTTATCTACAACCTCAAGACAGTGTTTTGAGCAGCCTGCAGATAGCTTCCTAGTTTACTCTTTGATTTTCATTGAGTATTAGTTCAATATTTGAAAAAAAGAACCTTGCAATGCAAGATTCTTTCAGTGTCTGACTTAAATAATTGTTCTTCTGGGAACTAAATCGAATTAAGCTTCGATTTCTGTAACCATACCTGAACCAACAGTACGTCCACCCTCACGGATAGAGAATGTAGTACCTTGTTCTACGGCGATTGGGTGGATCAACTCAACGTCGATTGTCACGTTATCACCAGGCATTACCATTTCAGTACCTGCTGGAAGTTCGATTGAACCTGTAACGTCAGTAGTACGGAAGTAGAATTGTGGACGGTAGTTGTTGAAGAATGGAGTGTGACGTCCACCCTCTTCTTTAGTAAGGATGTAGACTTCACCTTTGAATTTAGTGTGTGGGTTGATTGAACCTGGTTTAGCGATAACTTGTCCACGTTCGATTTCATCACGTTGAACACCACGAAGAAGGACACCTACGTTATCTCCGGCAAGACCTTCGTCAAGTTGTTTACGGAACATTTCAACACCAGTAACAACTGCTTTTTGAGTTTCTTCTTTGATACCAACGATTTCGATTTCGTCGTTGACTTTAACGATACCACGGTCGATACGTCCTGAAGCAACTGTACCACGTCCAGTGATTGAGAATACGTCCTCGACTGGAAGAAGCAATGGTTTGTCAGTGTCACGTTCTGGTTCTGGGATGTACTCATCAACTGTGTTCATCAATTCCATAACGATGTCTTCGTATTTAGAGTCACCTTCAAGAGCTTTAAGAGCTGAACCTTGGATAACTGGAAGATCGTCACCTGGGAAGTCGTATTCTGACAATAGGTCACGGATTTCCATTTCAACCAATTCAAGCAATTCTTCGTCGTCAACCAAGTCAACTTTGTTCATGAAGACGATAAGGTGTTTAACACCAACCTGACGTGAAAGAAGGATGTGCTCACGAGTTTGTGGCATTGGTCCGTCAGTTGAAGCTACTACAAGGATAGCTCCGTCCATTTGAGCGGCACCAGTGATCATGTTTTTAACGTAGTCCGCGTGTCCTGGAGCGTCGATGTGAGCGTAGTGACGTTTTTCAGTTTCGTACTCAACGTGCGCAGTGTTGATTGTGATACCGCGTTCGCGTTCTTCTGGAGCAGCATCGATAGACGCATAGTCTTTAGGTTGGTTAACTGATGAAGGCAAGCGACGTGCCAAAACAGTTGTGATAGCTGCAGTTAGGGTAGTTTTTCCGTGGTCAACGTGTCCGATAGTACCAATGTTAACGTGTGGTTTACTACGATCGTATTTTTCTTTTGCCATTTGAGTAAAAGCCTCCAATAAAATATATTTTATAGATAGACAGTAGGCAATACAGTCTAACTTTCCTTACTATTTTATCAAATTTCAGCTAAATTGCAAGTGTTTTACAACGTTTTTGTGAATTATTCTTGGTAAAAATTTAACTGAAAGTTCTATAATGAAGTTAGCCACCCAGCCCTCCTAAAAATTAGATGGTTCAACTAGCCGATAGCTCTTGTAGGCATAAGAAAACACCTCTGTGTTATACTTGTTGTTCAACCACAAACACAAGAAAGGCACAGAGATGCAAGACAATTATACTACAAAAGCCAAACATTTGACAATCGATAGCCGTCGCTTAATCGAAAGATGGAAAAAGGAAGGGAGATCAAATAGAGAAATTGCCTCTCTACTTGGAAAAGCTCCTCAAACTATCCACACTGAAATCAAGCGTGGGACAGTCCGACAATGTCTTGGAAAAGGGCGCTTCAAAGAGGTTTATTCTGCCGACTATGCTCAACAGTCTTATGAAAACAATCGCAAGCGCTCGGTCAAGAAATCAAGCTTGACCAAGGAACTAAAGGAAAAGATTCTCCACTATCATAACCAAAAATTTTCGCCTGAAATGATGGTTATTGCTAAAGGGGTTAACGTGGGAATTTCAACCATTTACTATTGGATTCATCGTGGAAAATTGGGGTTAAGCAAGCAGGATCTGCTTTACCCTAGAAAAGGAAAAGCGCTTAAGAAACAGGCTAGCACCAACTTTAAACCTGCTGGTCAATCCATCGAACAGCGGCCTGAAGCTATCAATTTTCGCTTGGAGAATGGGCATTATGAGATTGATACGGTTCTACTTACAAGGGTGAAAAATTATTGTTTACTGGTCTTAACCTATTATTTCAACTGCAACCTACTATAGCCCATTAAAGTTGGAATAACCCACTGAGACTTCTAAACCACTGCTGGAGAGGAGTTTGTGTCGATTTTCTTTCATTTCCCTGAAAAATCAAAAAGAGAGAACCAATCTGATTCTCTCTTACTTATAAATGGTGCTCACTCAAATGTTAAAGGAGCTATTTCTTAGAGATAAAGGAATTTGAATACAGCTACTGCCGCAATTGCTGCTGCAATAGGTGCTACTACTGGTACCCAAGAATACCACCATTTTGAATCGCCTTTATTCTCACCAAGAACTGATTTTGGAAGGAAAGCATGAAGGAGACGTGGCCCCAAGTCACGAGCTGGGTTCAAGGCAGGTCCTGTAGGTCCTCCAAGTGATGTTACCAAAGCCATAACGAGGAATCCAAGTGCCAAGTGAGCCACAGAAAGTCCTGAAGCAGTGTGTGGAGCCACCTGTGCTTTAATAGCCAAGTCAGAAAAATCAACTGTCTGTCCTGCTTGTGTTGCCATTTGTTTCATGTATTGAAGCACTTCAGCACCAAAGAAGTTTTTAGTCAAACCGAGAGCTGCAAAGAACAAAACAAATGAACCAACAAACTCATTAATCAAACCATTGACAGTTGCTGCATAGCGACTTTCTTTTGTACCATGGTCAATACTTGAAATAGTTGAGAAAGTTCCCAAGATGTTATTTGGGTTTTCAGTTTTCAAGTAGAATGGACGGTGTGTTGCCACAACTAAGGCTTGACCAAAGATAGCCCCCAAGACTTGCGCGATAATGTAAGGTACCACTTGTGCCCAAGGGAAAAGACCGCTAACTGCAAGCCCTAGAGTGAAAGCAGGGTTGATGTGGTTCCCAGATACGTTACCAAACATCAAGGCTGGGATCATAACCCCCATACCATAACCAACAGCGATGACGAGCCAGCCACTTTGGTGACCTTTCGTACCTTTAAGTTCAACGTTGGCAACTGCACCATTCCCAAGAATGATCAAAATGGCAGTTCCCAAAAATTCAGTGGCATATTTCAGTGCCCATGTGAAATCCATTTGCTAGATTCTCCTTAAAATTTTTTAGATATTCTTTATTCTATCAATTTTTACCCTATTTAGCAACTGATTTCTGGAAATATTTTTAAAAAAATAGGATTCAGAGTTTCCCAGTCTAATGAACTTGTAAGCGTTTTTAATCTTCTCGAAAGACCTCGTTCTCAAAACCAGGAAAAAGCCCACATCTGTGAGCTTTTCCTTGTTCCTAGATTCTAAAATCTATTATTTTTCATCTTCTTTTTTCTTGAAGAATCCTAATCCTAGACCAGCTAATAAGGTCATGATACCAGCGCTAGCCAAGGTAGCATTCGCTTCTGTACCTGTGTTTGGCAATTCCTCTCTTTTATTTGTCTCAGAAGTCGGAACTTCTGGGTCTGGACTCACTGGAATTTCAGTTTTTGGAGTACCTGGTTCTGGAGTTAGCTCTGGTATTGGAGTCTCTTGATTTGGTAGTTCTGGGTTTGGTGTCGGAACACTTGGATGCTCTGGATTTGGTTGTGGGTTTGGTTTGTCTGGAGTCGGTTCACCTGGAGCACCTGGTTCCTGAGGACTTGGAATTTCTGGAATTGGTTTTTCTGGTCTTGATAAACGGTCATACCTTACCAAAATAGTCGTACCTTTTGAATCTGCTGTTACTTCTGCATTCGATACTTTTGGTAAATCTGGTTTACCATAATTTTCAATTTCTGGCGATACGACTTCGTCCCAGTTGCCTGTTGTCCATTCACCTTCTGTCACGACTTTCGTCACTTTATTACGCTTGTTAGTTCTTGTTAATTCAACTGTTTGCGTAACTGGGCTACCTACTTCTGTTGTTTCATCAGTCGCATCTACATACTTGATGGTACGGGTAACAGTTTTAGTTTCTTTAACATCTTCTGTAGCTTGTGGGTATTTCACTACTTCGGTTGTATCTGTAGTTGTTGATGTTACAGTTGCTTCCGCTACAGTTGCCTTATCTGGGGCGTCATAGTTGGTTACAGTTGGAGAGTCTTGAGAACCCCATGTACCTGTTGACCAGTCTCCTGCTGTTACTTTACCTGTCACTTTATTACGCTTGTTAGTTCTTGTTAATTCAACTGTTTGCGTAACTGGGCTACCTACTTCTGTTGTTTCATCAGTCGCATCTA
>NZ_VMLT01000160.1:0-6926 GCF_013276815.1 Streptococcus sp. 1055
TGTTTTGAGCAACCTGCGGTTAGCTTCCTAGTTTGCTCTTTGATTTTCATTGAGTATAATACAAAAATCCGATGAACTTCACCGGACTCTCTTATTTTGAATTTTTGCCTGCTTTACGCTTTTCAGCAATTTCGGCTGCCTTTCGAGGCAAGACAATTTCCGTTATGTAAGCCGTCCCAAAACGCAGTACACCTGCAATAGGAGCAAAGACAACTACTAGATAGTTATAGAAGAAATCGCCTTTGAAGGCATAAGCTAGCGCTCCAATGATGAAAAATAGAACGACTGCCTGAATCACTGCTAATAAAATTACTCGTTTCATGTGACCTCCTGACTCTATTATAGCATGAGAATCATCAAAAAGCCGACTAAATTATTCAAAGCGTGAAGAGAAATACTGTAGACCAGACCTTTTCTGCTAATGTAAGCCAAACCCAAACTAAAACCAAGGCTAAAATAGACAAAAAATTGTTGCACATCACCTGGAAAATGAATCAAGGCAAATAGAAGACTAGATACCAGAAGAAAAATCAGGGTTCGTTTACTATTGTCCTGCTTAGGAAAGAGATAGCGTGCTAACATCCCTCTAAAAACAATCTCTTCCGTCAAAGGAGCAAAAATAACCACAGCAAAGAATGAGAAAAGTGGTTGAGACAAGGTCAAGTCTGTCGCTATTTGCTGATTTACTGAAGGATCATCTGGCAAGAAGAATTGAACGACCAGAGATAAGAACCAAACCAAGGCAGGAAGCCAAATAAATCGGTTAAAGCCGCTCTTCTCAATATAAACAGGAGCTTTCTGATACCATTTGTAAATGCCGTACACATATACTCCAGCCAAGACCACATAGAGTAGAGTAACAGCATAGGGTGAAGCGCCTAAAGCAAGCGACGCAGTCGCGAGCCCCTGAATAAAGCCATAGATAAATAAAAAGGATAGAAGGGCTAGAAGAATCCAGCCAAGGTTTTTAAGTAATTTCATAAATAACTCCTTTATTTGAAATAACGTTTTACCATAGGTAACTGCATCACATTGATATAAACATGGATGGCTCCTACAAGCAAGAAAGCTAGTAACTGAATCTCTCCTGTCAAGAAAGAAATGATAATAAGAAAAATATATAAGGCTGGTAAGACATATTGGTGTAATTGGAATAAAATTCGAAAACTCTGTTCCAAATTAGCCTGACGCTCCCCTTCATCATAAGAATTTATATAGTTCAAGACATCCTTTGGTGTAGCGAAAAATTCCAAATCAAACTGACGAACAATCGCAATGGTTTTAAAAAGAGATTTTTGAGCGACTAAGAATACCACAAAGAGTAAGAAAGAAAGGAAAAATGTTTGAGGGTTTGTATGCAATATAATCACCTCACTTAATGAAATAAAAATAGCCAATGGAATCGCTACACCTGTAATATTAAAAGCAATGGTTCCAAACTCAAGATTCCGGTACATTTGCACATAATAGGTTTCATTCAGATCGTCATCCATTTCCTCTTGATACAAGGAATGAAATTTTCTGCTTTTCTTTAAGAAATTGAAAGTCAAAAACATACTAATGAAACCTATCAGTAAACAAATAGCTGATATCCATGGCATCAAGGCTTTTACATCTAAAATAATTTCGTGGGATTCGACACGTGCCTTAAACATCCCTACAAACATGCCCAAGAACCCCCCCAAGACAATAGACATCAAAAATAACAATCTACGTTTCTTTTTCATATTCATTCTCCTTTTTCACTTGCTAGATTTTTGGATTTCTTTTCAATCCAGTCAACGACTGGGATAAGAGCAAAGTAGGCCCAGATAAATTGGTCGCTGTAATAGAGATCAAACCATCCTAGATTTGTTCCAATTAGTAGACATAGGCTGACTAATAGAGCTATGGCAACTACATAATAAATCACTTTATACTTGTTCATCACTCGTCCTCCTCCAAGCGAAATACCGATTCGACTGTTTCGTTGAAAATTTGAGATATTTTCAGGGCAATGATAATGGACGGGGTGTACTCATCCCGTTCTAGTAGGCTAATGGTCTGTCTGGAAACCCCTGCCAGCTTGGCTAGGTCGGTTTGATTGAGACCATCGCGAGCTCGAAGCTCTTTTAGACGATTTTTTAGTTGCATGTCACACACCTACTTTCCGTCAAATTCAACAGTTTGGATATCCTCAATGCGTTGTAGTTTGAATTTTTCTTTTCCTTTTTTATTAACACGACGTAGCTTGACCCATTCCTCATCAACATCCACAACTTCCCAGTTATCTGTTCCAAAAACTTGTCCAACGATTGTCGGTGTTTTCCCAATCAATTCTTTTAATAATCTTGACATTTCTTTATTTCCTTTCTGTTTTTGCTCAATTCTTTTGATTTTATTCTCTAATTTCTTGACCCTTTGGGTATGATAGAGATAAAACATAATCACAAGAGGTACAAATCCTAATGCCCACATAATCGTTCCCTGCTCCTTTTCTCTTAACTTGCTTATATTGTAACACATCTTTTTCTTTTTGACAAGCATATTTGTCAAAAAGTTTATGATTTTTGTCATTTTGCAAAAGAAAAAGGTCAGGAGTAAGGTCCTGACCAGTTTTTCTACTATTAAAAGCCTAATTTTTCAAAGATTTCTGAAAAGTTTTGGCTGATTGTCTCAAGTGACACTTGCACTTCTTCTCGGGTTTGGTTGTTCTTGACTGTCACTTGTCCGCTTTCGACCTCGCTCTCTCCTAGGGTGATGAGGGTCTTAGCCGCAAAGACATCGGCTGACTTGAATTGAGCTTTGAGCTTACGGTTGAGGTAATCGCGCTCTGCTTTGAAACCTTGTTGGCGAAGAGCTTGTACCAATTCCAAGGCCTTGATATTTGCTCCTTGACCCAAGACTGCGATATAAACATCTAAGGCGTTTTCAATAGGGAGGGCCACACCTTGCTTTTCAAGAATGAGAAGCAAACGCTCTACACCAAGTCCAAAACCAAAGCCAGCAGTTTCAGGGCCTCCAAAGTAAGAAACCAAACCATCGTAACGACCACCCGCACAGACTGTCAGGTCATTGCCCTCAATCTCAGTGATAAACTCGAAAATGGTGTGGTTGTAGTAGTCCAGACCACGCACCATATTGGTATCGATGATGTAGTCTACTCCAAGATTTTCCAACATCTGACGGACGGCATCAAAGTGGGCTTGGCTTTCTTCATCAAGGAAATCCAAGATAGACGGCGCATTCTCCACTGCCACCTTGTCTTCTTTTTCCTTAGAGTCCAAGACACGGAGAGGATTTTCCTCCAAGCGACGTTGGCTATCCTTAGACAAGGTCTCCTTGAGCGGTGTCAAATAGTCAATCAAGGCTTGACGGTAGGCCGCACGGCTCTCAGGATTTCCCAAAGTGTTAAGGTGCAATTTGACACCTTGGATGCCGATTTCTTTCAAGAAATGGGCTGCCATAGCGATGGTTTCCACATCGGTAGCTGGATTGCTAGAGCCAAAACACTCAACACCAATCTGGTGGAACTGGCGCAAACGCCCTGCCTGTGGACGCTCATAGCGGAACATAGGGCCCATGTAGTAGAACTTGCTTGGCTTTTGCACTTCTGGGGCGAAGAGTTTATTTTCCACATAGGAACGGACAACGGGCGCAGTTCCTTCTGGACGGAGGGTAATATGGCGGTCACCCTTGTCATAAAAGTCGTACATTTCCTTGGTTACGATATCCGTTGTATCTCCGACAGAGCGACTGATAACCTCGTAATGCTCAAAAATGGGCGTGCGCACTTCCGCATAGTTATAGCGCTTGAAAATTTCACGGGCAAAGCCCTCAACGTACTGCCATTTGGCAGACTCAGCAGGTAAAATATCCTGCGTTCCTTTTGGTTTTTGTAATTTCATAGGGAATCCTCTTTAAACTTAATAGTCTTATTTTACCATAAATAAAGGGATTAAAACAGTGAGAAAAAATTAGGATTTAGATATCATTTTTGAGATTAATAACTGTCAAAAGAATAGCCAGCAAGGAAAGACCAACAAATAGCATCCAAGTCAACTGTATATTCCATACAGCTATAAGTGAAAAACAAGCTGTTCCCACAGGTATGGATAAGGTAAACAATAAACCTAAAAAATTACTGGTACGAGCTAGAACCTCTGGAGCTAGATTTTTCAGGAGCATGGCACTAATCTTTGGTTGAACTTTACCAGACACATACAGAGTTGAACATAGAAATAGTAAACCAAGTACGACTTGATTGAATAAATTAGCTAGACCAACTAGACTGAGTCCTACGGTCACCCACATCATCAATCTAGGCAAGGACTGCTTCCCAAAATAATCATTGCCCGTAAGGCTACTGATGATGATTGCTAACAAAGCACAGAATTGACTGATAAATAATGCCTCTGTGTAAGAAAAGTCCAAAAGAGAATGGCTCAAAAAGAAGATGTTATAGATGCTTCCTAAAGCGCCACCCAAGGCATTGATAAGCAAGACAGCAAAGAGCATAAAACCAAAGTTTTTCTGTCCACTTTTAAGAAAAACGAGACGTAAATTTCGGTAAATTGTTAGGAACTGGTCTTTGATAGAAAGCTTCTCATTTTTTAGGTTTTCACCATCAGCAGATGACATTGACAGGCTCAATTTGCTTTTTCCTAAAAAGAGAACAGAGGCTGATACTAGGAAAAAACAGGCATTGATTCCCGCAACGAGGGAAAAATTGTTGACCGATAGCCCTAAGAGCCAGACTCCGAAAGCTTGACCACCAATAGCTGAAATATAGGTGATGAATTGGGAAAAAGAGTAAGCCTCCATCAAATCATTTTCAGCTACTTTTTCCTTAATAAGAGGCATGCGCAAGCCACCTGCAAAATCACTGATGACATCACTAATGACATTGATTAAACACAGGCTAGAAAAGGCAAAGAGACTAGCTTGCTGGACAACTAGGGCTGCCAGAAAAAATAAAACCGCCTGAAACAAACCGCTATAGACCATCCATTTGACCTTGTCCCTTGTGTAATCTGCCCGAATCCCTACAAAAACTGTAAAGAGAGTCGGAATAATCATGACAATATTCGCCATAGCAACAGCAAAGGAGGCCTGTGGCAGGGTCGATGCATAGACGATAAAGACCAGGTTGAAAATCGAAGCACCAAAAGCATTGAAGAAGCGTGACAAAGTCAAGAGTCGATAAGCTGGATTTCTAAACAATAGTTTCATAGATAATCTCCCTTCTTGTTCGAACTTCTATATGAAGTATGACTATAGTATAGCACTTAGAAATTTGAGAGGGAGAACTCTTGAATATATGCAACAAATAAAATGAGCAAAAAGAAACGATAAAACTGCTTTACTGACCTGAGAGAGCCCTACAGTTCTATCGCTTCAAATTTCAAATAATTTTCTTAGTTTGCAGATATTCAACAATCGGTCGTTTTTCTATAGTATTCGGCAGATTTATTACAACCAAGCATCTCAAAAATACGGACAGCATCTTCCATCTTTTTCTGACCTTCCTTGACTCTACCTTGCTTGCTATCAAAGAGACCTTCAGCCCACAAATAGACAATTCGGAAATAGGTTTCATTTTCATTGTAGAAATGCTCTTCGATAACACGTTTAAAATAAGAGGCATTGGTAAATTCTTCACACTCAATGCTGACTAAAAAACCATTCAATAGTATAGTGTGAAAAAGGTTTCGATTGCCAGACATTTCCATTAGGAAATCAGATTTACGTACCATCTCTCTAACATACCTAGTGAAAAGAGAAACAGATAGAAATGGTGAACTGACTGAAAATAAATTGAGTTCATAGATTCCCCAAATCTCGGTAGAAAACAGGTAATCATGAAGGACTTTCCCTTCCTCTGCTGTTAACTCTACCCTTTCATCCAGACTCTTCATATAAGACTTGATAATAATGGCATTCAGAATATGTTTCTGTTTGTTTTGAGAATGCGCATGCTTTTGATACTCCTTGCGATACAAGTCCTCAAGCGGTGCTATATTCTTTGGATCCAAGACATCTATGATTTCTTTTCTCAACTCAGAATCTGTATCATACTGAAAACCTCTCGCCAGAAAGAGGATTTCCTCTACACTGGCAGATATATTTTCTAGGGCAAATAAAAACTTTTCCACCGAAAGCTCACTCTGACCAGTTTCAAAGCGAGATAACATAGACGGCGAAAATTGTCCCCCAGTTGCTTGTCTCAGCGAGATATTTCTTGACTCTCGTAATTGTCTAAAGACTTTTCCAATCTGCTCCATAGGCATCCCCTTGATTCCGTATTTTCTTCATTTTATCATATTTTTCAGAAAATTCATCAAAAACTTGCCAAATTGTCAGAATTATGAGAAAATAGAGGATATTTATCACGTGGAGGGACTGTAATGAGAGAGGATATCAAAATCAATGACCGCGCTTTGGCCTTGCAAGACCAAATTATCGAAAAACTAGAGAAGGTTTTTGATACAGATGTGGAATTGGATGTTTACAATCTAGGGCTGATTTATGAAATCAATCTGGATGAAACAGGTCTCTGTAAGATTGTCATGACCTTCACTGACACAGCCTGCGATTGTGCCGAAAGCTTGCCTATCGAAATCGTGGCAGGTCTGAAACAAATCGAGGGTATCGAAGATGTCAAGGTTGAAGTTACCTGGTCGCCTGCTTGGAAGATTACACGAATCAGTCGCTACGGCCGTATTGCCCTTGGACTACCACCTCGTTAATACTCTTCAAAAATCTCTTCAAACCACGTCAGCGTCGGCTTGTCGTAGATATGGTTACTGACTTCGTCACTTCTATCTGCAACCTCAAAACAGTGTTTTGAGCTGACTTCGTCAGTCTTATCTACAACCTCAAAGCAGTGCTTTGAGCAACCTGCGGCTAGCTTCCTAGTTTGCTCTTTGATTTTCATTGAGTATAAA
>NZ_VMLT01000161.1:0-1867 GCF_013276815.1 Streptococcus sp. 1055
CGACCTGATACTTGAGTTTTAATTCCTTTAGCTCCAGCACGCATTGCACGTTGGATTGCTTGTTTTTGTGCACGACGGAAAGCAACACGTTGCTCCAATTGACGAGCAATTCCTTCACCTACAAGGTGAGCATCCAAATCAGGTTGTTTGATTTCGATGATGTTGATGTGTACTTGTTTTCCAGTCAATTTGTTAAGTTTTGCACGGAGTGCATCAACGTTAGCACCACCTTTACCGATAACCATACCTGGTTTAGCAGTGTGAAGTGAAACGTTAACTTTGTTTACTGCGCGTTCGATTTCGATAGTTGAAACTGCTGCGTCAGCAAGTTCTTTTTGAACGAATTTACGGATTGCAAGATCTTCATGAAGGTAATCCGCGTATTCTTTTTCAGCATACCATTTGGCATCCCAATCACGGATGATGCCGACACGCATACCAATTGGATGTACTTTTTGACCCACGATTTTACCTCCTTATTTTTCTGCAACAGCTACAGTGATGTGAGCTGTACGTTTGTTGATTGGTGAAGCTGAACCTTTCGCACGTGGACGGAAACGTTTCATAGTTGGTCCTTCGTTTGCGAATGCTTCAGAGACTACCAAGTTAGCTTTATCCAAACCAAAGTTGTTTTCAGCGTTAGCTACAGCTGAGTTCAAAACTTTTAAGATGATTTCAGCAGCTTTGTTTGGAGTGAATGTCAAGATTGCGATTGCATCGGCTACGCTTTTACCACGGATGTTATCAAGAACAAGACGTGATTTACGAGGTGAAACACGTACTGTACGAGCCATTGCTTTAGCTGAAGTAATTTCTGCCATTTATGTTCTCCTTATTTTCTACGTGTTTTCTTGTCGTCTGCAGCGTGACCTTTGTAAGTACGAGTTGGTGCAAATTCACCAAGCTTGTGACCTACCATGTCTTCTTGGATGTAAACAGGTACGTGTTTACGTCCGTCATAAACTGCAATAGTGTAACCAATGAAACTTGGGAAGATCGTTGAACGACGTGACCAAGTTTTAATAACTTTTTTCTTTTCGTCGTTAGCTTGAGCTTCAACTTTTTTCATCAAATGCTCATCGACGAAAGGTCCTTTTTTAAGACTGCGTCCCATTTTTATATTTTCTCCTTTAAATGTTGTACCACAGCGGCTTGCGCTCACATGGAGCGCTACCGAGCTGGCGGATTTACTAGTTACTTAAGCGACTAGTTTAATATTATTTCTCGTTGCGACGACGAACGATAAGTTTGTCAGATTTCGCTTTCTTGTTACGAGTTTTAAGACCAAGAGCAGGTTTGCCCCATGGAGTAGATGGTGCTTTACGACCAACTGGTGCTTTACCTTCACCACCACCGTGTGGGTGATCGTTAGGGTTCATTACAGAACCACGAACTGTTGGGCGGATACCTTTCCAACGGCTACGTCCTGCTTTACCAAGGTTTACAAGTCCATGTTGTTCGTTTCCGACAACACCAACTGTAGCACGGCAAGTTCCAAGAATCATACGAACTTCACCTGATTGAAGACGAACAAGAACGTATTTACCTTCTTGACCCAATACTTGAGCAGATGCTCCAGCAGCACGTACCAATTCACCACCACGACCTGGTTTCAACTCGATGTTGTGGATCAAAGTACCAACTGGGATGTCAGCAAGTGGAAGAGCGTTTCCGACTTTGATATCTGCTTCTGGACCTGAAACGATACGTTGACCAACTTCAAGACCTTTTGGAGCGATGATGTACGCTTTCACACCGTCAGTGTAGTGTACAAGAGCGATGTTTGCAGAACGGTTTGGATCGTACTCGATTGTTTTAACAACTGCTTCAACGTTGTCTTTGTTACGCTTGAAGTCAACCAAACGGT
>NZ_VMLT01000162.1:0-6078 GCF_013276815.1 Streptococcus sp. 1055
ATTACTGTATATTTAGTATATCAGAAATAGTCTATATTCACAAATCTTTCTAGTTATTCCCTTATCATTCCAAGTTAAGGGCAACAACATACAATAATTTTTATTTAATACTCTTCGAAAATCTCTTCAAACCACGTCAGCGTCGCCTTGCCGTAGGTATGGTTACTGACTTCGTCAGTTCTATCCACAACCTCAAAACTGTGTTTTGAGCTGACTTCGTCAGTTCTATCTACAACCTCAAAGCAGTGCTTTGAGCAACCTGCGGCTAGCTTCCTAGTTTGCTCTTTGATTTTCATTGAGTATGAAATAAGATATGCACAAATTGATTAGAAAAGTCAAATGAATTTCTACAAATGTTTTAGCAATCGCAATCTACTTGTCTAGATTCGATCTGATATATTTTCGATTTAATGATATGGTATTTAAAACCTCCAAAGCAGCTTGCTCCATTATTTTACTTACGTGAGTGTAGATGTTATTTATTGTTTTAGCGTCTTTGTGTCCCACTCTAACCATTATAGCTTTTAATGGGATATTCTTCTCAGCTAGTGTACTAAGGAGTGTGTGCCTGAAAATATGGGAACTAAGGGGCTGGTTTATCGGTTTCGTTAGTTTAGTATTTGCCTTTTGAAAAGTGATCTTAAATGCCTTTCTCTAAATTTACATATCACTATTGTTTAACAAAATATAATCTGCTTTAGGTCACTTATTCTTTTTTTGAAATGTAGAATGAACTTTTTCAAAGTTTTTCGAATCTTTTAAAATCTGTTTGTTTTATATCGCCATTCTCCCCCTTTTTTAATTCTCCCTATACAGCCTGACAACTTTCCCGATGGTACGAATATGGGTGCTTTCGTCTAGGTGGATGTCGGGGTATTCGGGATTGAGTTTTTTGAGGTAGCCTTGGCGAAGTTTCTTGACCTAGTTAGCACCGTCTACTTGGAAGATGACGATGGTATTATAGTCAATCTGTGGGGGATTCTTGATAAATAGGTAGTTGCCGTTTCTTATCTTTGGCTCCATGGACTTGCTGACGATATAAGCGATTGCGTCGTAGTCGTCTGGGATTTCATCCTCATAGAATGGAAACTCCATATCTAAATTGTCGTCCTGCATCGAGCGGCTACCTGCAGAGATAAACTACCTAACACGAGAGCAAGTAGTCTGTCTGTAGTCGTCCAGTCTGATGATTTTTGCGATACTTCGTTTATCATCGTTTTTCTTCTCATACAGTTGCCTCTCGGCATAGGTCGGGAATTTACCTTGTCTGGGTGATGCCCGTTGGTCGTAGATAGATTGGATATCGCTAGGAGAATCCTTTTGAACTGGAGGAAAGATGCATCAATCAAGCTACTGAATACTTTAGCTAAGTCAAATATAGTATTTTTCTTAGTAGACCTAACCCTTTTTTCATAATTTCCAATGGTGTTTTTACTTATACCTATCTTAGTACCCAATTCTTATTGAGTCCAACCATTACTAGTCTGTATTGTTTTATTTTTAGCCTCTAACAATCGCAATCTCTTCTTTATCTACGAATGAAATCGCTTTCTGTTTTTATAAGTAAAGCATAACGCGAAATCCACGAAAATGAAAACTTTGTTGTGTTTTCGTAAAAAAATTGTTGACAGAGCACGAAACGCCTATTATAATTAAATCAAGCTTAAGGAAATAACAAAAAAAAACAAATCGGAGGGAAAGACGATGAGCATATTAAATGAGAAAGTAATCAATATCTGTAAATCAGTAGTTAAAGAAACTTTAATCCAAGACATTTAGGAGAAAAAGATGAAGAAATCAAGAAAATTAGCCATATTAGGAATCTGTTCAGCTTTGTTTTTAGGCTTGGCAGCTTGTCAGCAAGATGCTACAACTTCGAATGGGACGAGTCAAAGGCAAAGTAGTTCAACGAAAGTTCCATGGAAAGCTTCATACACCAACCTAAACAATCAGGTAAGTACAGAAGAGGTCAAATCTCTCTTATCAGCTCACTTGGATCCAAATAGTGTTGATGCCTTTTTTAATCTCGTTAATGATTACAATACCATTGTCGGCTCAACTGGCTTATCAGGAGATTTCACTTCCTTTACTCACACAGAATACGATGTTGAAAAAATCAGTCATCTCTGGAATCAAAAGAAGGGTGATTTTGTTGGAACCAACTGCCGTATCAATAGTTATTGTCTTTTGAAAAATTCAGTCACCATTCCAAAACTTGATAAGAATGATCAATTGCTTTTCCTAGATAACGATGCGATTGATAAGGGGAAGGTCTTTGATTCACAAGATAAGGAAGAGTTTGATATTCTATTTTCGAGAGTTCCAACTGAGGCAACGACGGATGTCAAGGTTCACGCTGAAAAGATGGAAACATTCTTCTCCCAATTTCAATTCAACGACAAAGCTCGAATGCTATCTGTAGTCTTGCACGACAATCTGGATGGTGAGTATCTGTTTGTAGGCCACGTTGGAGTCTTAGTACCGGCTGATGACGGTTTCTTATTTGTAGAGAAATTGACTTTCGAAGAGCCCTACCAAGCGATTAAATTTGCCAGCAAGGAAGATTGTTACAAGTATTTAGGCACCAAGTATGCGGATTATACAGGCGAGGGACTGGCTCAGCCTTTTATCATGGATAATGATAAGTGGGTTAAACTTTAATGGTGGTATGATATGACAGTAATCCTAGGACTTTTATTTCTATTTTTGATGAGTTGGTGGGTTATTTCAATCGTTAATAGCCAGAAACCACGAAAAAATGAAACATTTATTGGCTATATCCAAAGATACGATATTGATGGGAATGGCTATCAATCAGAAGTATGGGAAGTGACTGAGGAGGAAGATTTATAATTAAAGAACAGACTCGTCTTTACAGTATTGCACCTATTTCCAGATAGTCCATTTGTAGTTTTATCCAGATTGCTATATAATTTAACTTAGAGAAAATAGGAGGACTAATCAGATGGAATTAAAAGATTTTACAGAAAAAGAACAGGAAATGATTAAGAAGGGGCTGACTACGTCTAAGATTAGTGACAAGGAAACTGCTGAGAAGATTCTTGCGCTTGTCCCACAGGACTTGATTAAGCGAATCCCATTTTTCGTCAGAAAACATGCTACGACACGTACGATTAAACGCATTTCAATCGAACACCCTGAACTCTACGCTGCAGCTCAAACAAGTGGTGAGATTCCAGAAAAAGAACGAGAAGAATTGCGTCAGATTATCACAACTATCTTTGAACAAAAGATGAATAAGCATAGTATTAAGTAGAGAATGAAAAAATATTTTATTGGTGGTTTGGGAAGTAATGTCTATCATAGCAAGGATCTTCTTCAAGAACTAGATTCTCAGGTTTATTTTCTAAATCCATATGAAAAACATCTTCGAGATGAAACAGAATTGAAATCATGGTTTAAAAAATCGATAGAAGAGGAAGAATCTATCTGTCTGATAGGTCATTCTCTTGGAGGAGATTTAGCTCGTTATCTCGCATCGGAATTTCAAGAAGTGAAGAAACTGATTCTTTTAGATGGTGGCTATCTAGATTTAGATAAGATTTTACCTTTGGATACAGAGTTAGAGGAAACTAAAAATTATATCAAATCTCAAATCGTTTCGGACTTAGCTCTTCTTATTTCTAAAGAAAAATCTGAAGCAAAGCATTGGTCAGAAAATATGGAGAAAGCCGTAAGGCAGTCCTATCACTGGAATTCTGAGTATAATAGATATGAGTTGGCTATAAATTATGAAAATATAGAAGCGATACTCCGCTTACGGAGAAAAATACAAGCTTTTAAGAGAGAAGTGGGAGATACCTTGTTTATTAGTCCTCGCTATCCTAATGAAGCTACATGGAGAGAGGAAACACTAAAAGAATTACCAGATTATTTTGATACTATTTTTCTAGAAAACGTTGGCCATGAGCTTTATACTGAAGCACCCAAAAAAATCGCTAGTATGATTAATGAGTGGCTCTCTTATTCTCACTGAGTTGCTTGTATGGCTTGAAATGGTATAAGATGAAAATCTACAAGTCACTAATTCTCATATAACAAAAAAAACGAACAGGCTCTTTTCTGTCATTCAGAAGAGAACTTGTTCGTTTTTATCTTGATTTTCTTAAAAAGCTCGATAAACATAGGGATTTTCTGGTTTATCGACTTTTGTAAAGCTGTCGATTTCCAAGGTTGGGAGATTTTGTTTGAGTTCTTTATGGTAGTGATTGAGCAGTTTTCCTTTGGCCGTAATCCAAGTGTTGTTTTCATACTGCCGGGTATTTCCCTTGGTCAGCAATCCATAGACACCAGAATCTGCGATACAGTGGATAATGCCGAATCGGAACAGAAATTGACTATTGGCATGACTGGGGTCGTTATAGACAAAGCCTGTAAACTGGATTGTCTTGCCCTCAAACTCATCTGGATAGTCGTAGATAGCCTCCATGACCTCCATATAGTTTTCATTAGTGATCTGAATGCTATCCTGGGACAAGTATTTATCCGCCGCCGTTCGCATTTCCTTTTCATAGGCTGATTTTGAAAAATAAGAACTGGTGTCTGGTTTCAAATATTGGCTTGTCGTCCCTTCACTTGTCTGAATGGCTAGATCCGTTCCTTCCGATAGGGGGAAATGATAGCCTTTGGCAGAAACGGTCTGAGAATCCAAGCTAACAGTTGGGAAAGTTAAGCCGATGACAAGTGGAATAGCCAGAAGAGAAATACTCGTCATCTTGGCCAATCGGCTGTTCAGATGACTGTGGGTTTTGACTTGCTTCATCCAGATATACAATTGAACAATTGCCAAGATAAAGGAAAGCACCATGGAGATATAGGCCAGATAGGAATAGTGCATGTTGATGTACTGGTTTAGTTTGCCCGACAGATGGAGGTAAATAGTCAGTTCAAAATAGCCAGCTAAAACTAAAAATCGAATCATAGGATGACTCCAATCAAGAGAGAATAGGCTAAAACGACCAGAGTCACAATCGTAATGAAGTGACTAATAAATCGTGCTTTCAAGTAATTTTTCATCATGAGAATATTTTTGATATCCAGCATTGGGCCAATGACGAGAAAGGCCAGAACTGGAGCCAAACCGAAACTCGAGAGAAGAGAAGCACCTATAAAGGCATCCGCCTCACTACAGAGCGAAAGAAGAAAGGATAAAATCATCAAGAGCAGGATGGCAAAAAGAGGGGTCGCACTGATAGAGGTCAGAATCCGAGTCGGAACGTAGACCTGTATTATAGAAGCAAAGAGGCAGCCAAATACCAAATAACGCCCCGTATCAAAAAATTCATCAATGGCCTGCACAAAGACTTGAAAAACTTTTTTTGCAGAACTCAAGTAAGAAAAATCATGCTCATGACAAGTCAGACGATTTTCTTTCTGAATCGGTTCTTGCCAGAAAAATCCTAGAAAAATTCCTAGTATTACAGCCACAAGAATGGAACCCAGAGCTCGTAATAGGGCGACATGGAAGGAGTTGCCAAAGGCAGAATAGGTCGCAAAGAGAACAATGGGATTGATAACAGGTGCTGTCACAAGAAAGGGAACGGCCGTGTAACTGGGAACCTTTTTTTCCAGAAAACGATTGATAATGGGGACAATCCCACATTCACAAGAGGGAAAAAGTATCCCGACGAAGGTGCCAAAAAAGATTCTCCCCCAACGATTTCGAGGGAGAAAATGATAAACCTTGTCAGGTGTGATATAGACCTCAATCAGCCCTGAGACAATACTTCCTATCAGAACGAAGGGGAGGGCTTCAATGATAATGGAGAGAAAAATGGCTCCAGTTTGAAGTACACTAGATGGGAGTTGTTGGAAAGCAGTCATCTAGCTTTTCTTTTCTGCTTTGGCTTTTTTCTCTTTGTCATCAGGGAAAGTGACTTGTTTCAAATCTGGGAGTTTAGCAAACTCTTCAAACATCTTGTCCAAGTCGTCTCGTTTTGTAAATTTTACAGCCATAGGTGTACCTCGATTCTAAATTCTACCTCTATTATACTATTATTTTGAGGAAAAGGGAAAAGTTAAAAGTGAGTATCTAACGAATAATAGAGTATGGCATTT
>NZ_VMLT01000163.1:0-4075 GCF_013276815.1 Streptococcus sp. 1055
AGGTTGCTCAAAGCACCGCTTTGAGTTTGCAGATAAAACTGACACGGTTTGAAGAGATTTTCGAAGAGTATTAATTTACATAAATAGCCAGTGTTTGATAGGGTTTGAGTAGAATTTTCTCAGACACTTCTGCGTCTTCATAGTTTGAAATCAAAATTTGTCCATTTTGGTAGGCTACTGGCAAATCGATTTCCACTTCTGTGGCATAAAAATTATTGAGCACAAGTAACTTTTCAGCCTCATACTGACGTTCAAAAGCATAGACTTGCTTGCTATCTTCAAAGGCTGGTTTGTAACTTCCTTCTGAGATGATAGGCATTTCCTTACGCAGTCGAATCAAGTCTTGGTAGAAGGTGAAAATCGGACCTTGGATTTCATTTTCTACATTGATGTGAGGGTAGGATTTTCCTGCATTGAGCCAAGGAGTCCCTACTGTGAAGCCTGCATTTTCAGAAGCATCCCACTGCATAGGAATTCGTGAATTATCACGCGACTTAGCTTGAATAATCTGGAAGGCTTTTTCCTGACTCTTCCCTTCCTCTAAGAGCATCTGATAGGCATTGAGCGATTCGACATCCACATAATCAGCAATAGAATCATAGTCTGGGTCAATCATCCCGATTTCCTCGCCCATATAGATATAAGGTGTCCCACGTGAAAGGTGAATACTGGCCGCTAGCATGGTAGCTCCTTCCTTGCGGAAGTTTTGAATATCAACAAAACGGTTTAAAGCGCGTGGTTGGTCGTGATTGTTCCAGAAGAGAGCACTCCAACCACCTTTATCACTCATTTCCTTGCCCCAGCTATGGTAAAGACTCTTCAACTCTTCAAAATCAAAGGGAGCCAAGGTCCACTTTTGTCCATCCTTATAGTCCACCTTGAGATGATGAAAATTAAAGGTCATGGATAATTCCTGACGGTCAGGCGACGAATAAAGGACACAATTTCCCATGGTGGTTGAGGACATTTCCCCAACTGTCATAAAACTATCGTCTGATCCAAAAGTGGCTTGATTCATCATACGCAAATAGTCATGAACGATGGGCTTGTCTGTGTAAGCTGGCTTTCCTTCATTTTCAGGACAATCCACTAAGACTTCATCCTTGCCAATCAAATTGATCACATCAAATCGGAAACCTTTGACACCCTTGTCGCGCCAGAAATTAACAACCTTGAAAAGCTCCTTACGGACATTGGGATTGCGCCAGTTAAGGTCAGCCTGGGTATCATCAAAGAGGTGAAGGTAGTATTTCCCTGTATTCCCAAAGGGCGCCCATGCAGAGCCACCAAACTTAGACTGCCAATCTGTTGGTTGGTCTTGGATGAAGAAAAAGTCTTGATAATACTTGTCCCCAGCTAAGGCTTTCTGAAACCATTCATGCTCTGTCGAACAATGATTGAGTACCATGTCCAGCATAAAGTCAATCTTGTGCTCTTGACCGACACGCACCATTTCCTCAAAATCAGCCATATCACCAAAAAGAGGATCTACTGCCATATAATCTGAAATATCGTAACCATTATCCCGTTGAGGGCTTGGATAGAATGGATTGAGCCAGACCATATCCACACCTAGTTTGGCTAAATAGGGAATTTTTTCAATAATTCCACGGAAGTCCCCAATACCATTGCCAGTGGTGTCTTTGTAAGATTTTGGATAGATTTGATAGACTACTTTTCCTTTATCAAGTGTCATCTGTTTCTCCTTTTCTGATAAAAGGGAGGAAGCAGTCTTCCGTCCCTATTTGTGCTATTTCAATTATACTCAATGAAAATCAAAGAACAAACTAGGAAGCTAGCCACAGGTTGCTCAAAACACTATTTTGAGGTTGCAGATAGAGCTGACGTGGTTTGAAGAGATTTTCGAAGAGTATTAGATTCGTGTAGCGACCATGAGAGATGCTCCAGCTTGGATCGTTGTCGGATAAGTTCCGGGAATAGTCGCTGTATAAGCATCTTGGTTGGTGATGATAACAGGAGTTTCTGTCACCAGACCTGCAGCCTTAATGACATCCATATCAAAACGAATCAGTTGCTGACCAACTGTGACATGGTCTCCTTGGGCTACAAGACTTTCAAATCCTTTGCCATCAAGACCTACTGTATCCATACCGATGTGGATGAGCAATTCCACCCCCTCGTCAGAGACAATACCAATGGCATGCTTGGTAGGAAAAAGAACCGTCACTGTCCCATTGACTGGAGAAGTCAACTCACCTTGGCTTGGTTCAATGACCAGACCTTGCCCCATGACACCTGAAGCAAAGACTGGATCCGTTGCTTGACTTAGTTCTTTCACTTGGCCAGTCAGCGGGCTAACAATTTCTACTGGAGTAAGTTCTACTGGTTCATGACTCACAAATTCTGCTTCTTCTTGAGCAACGAATTCTGCCTGCAAGTCCGTATCGTCCTCTGTTTTTGTAAAGAGACCAGCCTTGCGGAAGAAGAAAGTCAAGAGCATTGGAACAAGAATAGCGACTAGCATAGTTCCTGCAAATGGCAACATGTATTGAGGTTGAATAGAGAGGATACCTGGCAAACCACCGATACCAATAGAAGCCGCAGTTACATTAAAAGTAACGGATAACATGCCTGCAAGAGCTGAACCAGTCATTCCAGCTACAAATGGATAGATGTATTTGACATTGACCCCAAAGAGGGCTGGTTCTGTAACACCAAGATAGGCTGAAATAGTGGCAGGAAGTGAAACCTGAGCCTCACGCTCATCATGACGGTGCATGAAATAGTAAGCAAATACGGCCGAACCTTGGGCAATATTAGAAAGAGCAATCATAGGCCAGAGGGCAGTTCCACCAGCATCCGCAATCAATTGTGTATCAATAGCATTGGTCATATGATGTAGACCTGTGATGACAAATGGAGCGTAGAGGGCACCAAAAATCGCACCGAAGAGCCATTTAACTGGACCCGTCAAACCTGCCAATACAACTGATGAAAGTCCTTGACCAATTGTCCAACCAATTGGTCCCAAAACAGTATGAGCCAAAATCAAAGCTGGAATCAATGACAAGAAAGGCACAAAAATCATGGAAATCACTTCTGGAATATGCTTGCGCCAGAAAATTTCAAGATAAGACAGACTCAAACCTGCAAGCAAGGCTGGGATAACTTGGGCTTGGTAACCAATACGATTAACAGTAAAGTAACCAAAATTCCAAACCCAGTTTGCCGCAATATCAGCTGCTGGCGTTGAAGCAACCGCATAGGCATTGAGCAACTGAGGCGATACCAAACAGATTCCGAGAACAATTCCCAAGATTTGGCTGGTTCCCATCTTACGAGAGACAGACCAGGTAATCCCTACTGGTAAGAACTGGAAGATAGCTTCACCCGGCAACCAGAGGAAGTGATTAACCCCTGCCCAAAACTGAGAGGATTCCGTGATGGTCTTGCCATCCAACATAGACCAATGCACACCTTCCAAGACATTACGAAAACCAAGAATCAATCCACCAACAATCAAGGCTGGAATAATCGGAGTAAAGATTTCCGCCAGAGTGGTCATGACACGTTGGACCACGTTTTGATTACTCTTAGCTGCAGACTTGGCTGCTTCTTTGGAAACACCCTCAATGCCTGAAACAGCTGTAAAATCATTATAAAAAATGGGCACGTCATTCCCAATAATCACCTGAAATTGACCTGCATTTGTAAAAGTTCCTTTAACAGCTGGAATTGATTCGATAGCCTTGACATTAGCCTTCTTATCATCTCCTAAAACAAACCGCATCCGTGTCGCACAGTGGGTTACGGCAGTCACATTTTCCTTGCCTCCAATTGCCTGAAGCAGATTCTTGGCTTCTTGTTCAAATTTTCCCATTTGATTCTCCTTATACTTGTCAAAGCAAGTTTGATTTGATAAGAATATTGTAAACGATACCAAACTTGTCTGCAACTTGTTTGATGTAAAAAGAGGATTTTTTGTCATTTTTCTAGCACTTGTATGGTAAAATAGATACAGGTGTTCATTGAACTAGACTAAAAAGCCATTTAATACTCAATGAAAATCAAAGAGCAAACTAGGAAGCTAGCCGTAGGTTGCTCAAAACACTGT
>NZ_VMLT01000164.1:0-931 GCF_013276815.1 Streptococcus sp. 1055
TGATACTATGCGCTTTTGTAATAGATAAATAGTTAATCTTTTTTAAAGACCGAATCTTTCAAACTCTGAACACTGGCATTGATAACCGCGCCTAGGATAACAATTTTAGCAATCAAGATAAACCAAAACATCATAACAACAAGAAGAACAGAACCTAAAATTCGGACGTCCACTAAATGATGGACATAGTAATTGAGATAACTAGAGAACAGAGTTAGTAAACCTAAAATCACTAAGAGGACAAAGGCACTGCCTGGTAGGGTATAGCTAATTTTCCTGTCAGATAGATTGGGAAGAAAATAATAAAGCATGACCAAGATAGCAAAGAGGAGGGCGTAAGTCAGAGGACCTGCCAACCCTTGTAAAGCCTGATAGATAATGCCATCTTTTGTCCAATAATGAGCAAGTAAAGCCAAAAGCATCTGCCCAAACAAGCTCAAAAACAAGGCAAACGCAAAGAGGAACTGCAAGCCAAAACTGACTAGGAGGCTCACCATCTGATGGGAAATAAGTCCACGACTCTTTTCGACGCCATAAGCCTTGTTAAAAGCTTTTTGCAAGAAATTCATAGATTTTGAAAAACTCCATAGCGCCGACAAGACAGAAAAACTCAATAAACCTGTTGAAGGTTGCGTCAAGACTTCTCTGGCTATTTTTTCCACACCTTCATAGAGGCTTGGGGGCAGGACGTCTTTCACAAAGCCCAGAAGTTCTCCCACAGGAATCTGAAAATAGGGGAGGATATTGACCACCACCAAAAGCAGGGGAAAAATCGAAATCAACCAATAGTAGGCTACTGCGACACTGGTCAACTCACTATCTGATGCTTGATAATAATGCAAAAAAGCTTTTAATAGAGGCTTGTCTATCAGCTCTTTCCACCACTTTTTCATGTCACACTCCTTCACTTATAATCTTATACTCAATGAAA
>NZ_VMLT01000165.1:0-1523 GCF_013276815.1 Streptococcus sp. 1055
TTTTCATTGAGTATAAACAGCCACTCTCCAGTTCAATTGGAGAGTTTTTTATAAGAACAGAGATTTACACACCTAGATTTGACACCATACATTTTCTATGATAAAATGTAACAAATTCATTTACAACAAATCGAAATCTAAATGAAATGGAATTTTCTATGAAATCAATCAAAGGACTACTCTTTATCATAGCTAGTTTTATCTTGACTCTTTTGACTTGGATGAACACTTCTCCCCAATTCATGATTCCAGGACTAGCTTTAACAAGCCTATCTCTGACTTTTATCCTAGCCACTCGTCTCCCACTACTAGAAAGCTGGTTTCACGGTTTGGAGAAGGTCTACACCGTCCACAAATTCACAGCCTTTCTCTCAATCATCCTACTAATCTTTCATAACTTTAGTATGGGCGGTTTGTGGGGCTCTCGCTTAGCTGCTCAGTTTGGTAATCTTGCCATCTATATCTTTGCCAGCATCATCCTTGTCGCCTATTTAGGCAAATACATCCAATACGAAGCTTGGCGATGGATTCACCGCCTGGTTTACCTAGCCTATATTTTAGGACTCTTTCACATCTACATGATAATGGGCAATCGTCTCCTTACATTTAATCTTCTAAGTTTTCTTGTTGGTAGCTATGCCCTTTTAGGCTTACTAGCTGGTTTTTATATCATTTTTCTATATCAAAAGATTTCCTTCCCCTATCTAGGGAAAATTACCCATCTCAAACGCTTAAATCACGATACTAGAGAAATTCAAATCCATCTTAGCAGACCTTTCAACTATCAATCAGGACAATTTGCCTTTCTAAAGATTTTCCAAGAAGGCTTTGAAAGTGCTCCGCATCCCTTTTCTATCTCAGGAGGTCATGGTCAAACTCTTTACTTTACTGTTAAAAATTCAGGCGACCATACCAATAATATCTATGATAATCTTCAAGCCGGCAGCAAAGTAACCCTAGACAGAGCTTACGGACACATGATCATAGAAGAAGGACGAGAAAATCAGGTTTGGATTGCTGGAGGTATTGGGATCACCCCCTTCATCTCTTACATCCGTGAACATCCTATTTTAGATAAACAGGTTCACTTCTACTATAGCTTCCGTGGAGATGAAAATGCAGTCTACCTAGATTTACTCCGTAACTATGCTCAGAAAAATCCTAATTTTGAACTCCATCTAATCGACAGTACGAAAGACGGCTATCTTAATTTTGAACAAAAAGAAGTGCCCGAACATGCAACCGTCTATATGTGTGGTCCTATTTCTATGATGAAGGCACTTTCCAAACAGATTAAGAAACAAAATCCAAAAACAGAGCTTATTTACGAAGGATTCAAGTTCAAATAAGTAATCATACTCTCCTGGGATTTCCCAGGAGAGTTTTTTATAGCCAAATGAAATAAGATCGGAACGATGGAATTTTGGCATTCAAATCAATTGATAAGACTATTTTATAGTAGAGTGAAATAGGATACGAACAAATTGATTAGGAAAATCAAATGAATTTATAGAAATATTTTA
>NZ_VMLT01000166.1:0-828 GCF_013276815.1 Streptococcus sp. 1055
AAGTTTGCTGATGGAAGTATAAAAGAGTTTAAACATAATATACCTAAAGGATGGGCCATAGTTTATTTACCAGACATTTGTGCATTAGAGGACGGCTCAATAAAAAGAGGTCCTTTTGGTAGTTCTATAACAAAGTCAATGTTTGTTCCGAAAGGAGAACATACATATAAGGTTTATGAACAAGGTAATGCTATAAGAAAAACTATAGATTATGGAGACTATTGGTTAAAAGAGAGTGATTATATACGTTTAAAAAATTTTTCAATAAAAGCAGGAGATATTTTAATATCTTGTGCAGGTACTATTGGAGAAATCTTTCAAATACCTTCAAATTATTATAATGGAGTTATAAATCAAGCATTATTAAAACTTACGTTAAACTCAGATATAATAGATTCACAGTATTTTAAATGGATGTTTACGAGTTTGATTAATACACTAAAAGAGCATTCTATAGGTTCAGCGATAAAAAATTTAGCTTCAATAAAATTTTTAAAATATGAAGTTCCTATGTTATTGCCTCCACTATCCGAACAACAACGAATAGTAGAAGCAATCGAATCAGCTTTAGAAAGAGTAGATGAGTACGCTAAAAGTTATAATAGACTAGAACAGCTAGATAAAGAATTTCCAGATAAACTAAAAAAATCTATTCTTCAATATGCTATGCAAGGAAAATTAGTTGAACAAGACCCAAATGATGAATCAGTCGAAGTTTTACTTGAAAAAATACGAGCAGAAAAACAAAAACTCTTTGAAGAAGGCAAGATTAAAAAGAAAGATTTGGACATTTCTATTGTTTCCCAAGGAGATGATAACTCTTATTAT
>NZ_VMLT01000167.1:0-1476 GCF_013276815.1 Streptococcus sp. 1055
ATAATAAGAGCCATAATCACAAAAAAATAGCAGATGGTCAATTTGACCACCTGTTATTTTTTTACCAATTAACAATTTTATCTACAATATTTTGTTGTTCAGTAGCTGTTTTCCTTAGATAAATTCGAGTAGTTTCTATACTTTCGTGTCCCATCAAATCTGCAAGCAAGGCAATATCATTATACTTCGATAAAAAATTCTTAGCAAATAAATGTCTAAAAGAATGAGGGTAAATTACTTTAGGATTCATTTTGTATTTATCAGCATAATTTTTTAACTGTTGAGCAACTCCTCTTGCTGTAATTGGTTCATTAAATTTATTCAAAAATAAATAACCACTTCGGCGATTTTCTGATTCTAACCAACTAAGACAACTATTTCTTAATTTTTTAGGAATGTACAGTCTACGAATTTTACCACCTTTTGAGTAAATGTCAAAATAACCGATTTCTACATGCTCTACTTTTAGTTTAATAAGCTCACTTACACGAGCCCCAGTTGCACCTAAAAACCAAACGACAAAATGCCATTTTAAAATACCATCTTTTTTCAAACTACGTTTAAGAAAAAGGTAATCAGCATAGCTAATGACATCTTCTAAAAACGGTTTTTGCTGTACTTTGACAAATTTTAATTTCAAATCATCATGACCAATAAAAGTCAGATATTTATTTACTCCTTGTAGTCGCAAATTGACAGTTTTAGGTTTAAAATTGTCTAATAAATATCCCTTGTATTCAAATAAATCTTCCATTTTGAGTTCATAATTCTCCAAGAAAAATCGAACACCATAAAGGTACGAACGCACAGTATTTTCAGCTAAACCAGCTTTCTTCAAATGTAATTCAAATTCTTTCAACGTAAAACTCCTATCTTATGTTTGATAGAAATTCCACCGCACGTAAAACTATTATACTAAATTAGTGCGTCAATATGGGCGAAAAATTGTTCGATTTTATCAACGATTCTGGATTGTTCAGGAAGGGGTGGGAGTGGGATTAGAATAGAAGCAACTTTATCACTATTCAAGTTTTTCACAACAGCTCCACTAATTAGAGATAGAAATTGAGAATAAACTACATTTGATGAAAGAATATAGAATAGGTAATCTTTATTTAATGAGTTTTCATAGTTCGAAATAGCCAACCATCCATCGTGTATTGCACCATCAACATTCAAAATATAAGGTCTACCAAAACTCATAGAATTAGTTAACAAAAATGTACCTTTTTTTACAAATCTAGTTTTGTTAAGCCCTGATTTTTTGATTTTTTCTTTAACATTATTTATATACTTTTCACCCTTTTCAGTATCACCTATTTTTATCCAATTTATTCCATCTACTTCGGAAGTAAGATAATCTTTGATTGGTCGTGGAGAACCACCTCTAACAATTTCAACCAATGTAGAAAACCTCACCCACTCCCAACTTTTTGGTATTTCATAAGGAACTTCCTCATAATAAGAGTTATCATC
>NZ_VMLT01000017.1:0-18094 GCF_013276815.1 Streptococcus sp. 1055
CTTTATTTAAAGCTTCCCTTACTTTTTCTGGCGTTGCATTTTCGTCATTAATAACTGTTTCTGCTTCTTGAATCGCTTCTTGGGCAGCTGTTTTCGCATCATTATATGCTTTTGCACTATCCGTAGTCTTACCTGTTGTTGGATCTGCTTCACCCGTCAAGGCCTCAAGAGCTGTTTTAACTTCTGTAAGTTCTGTCTTATCCGCTGTTAGTTCTTTTTGTTTTTGTAGAACATTTTTTAACGCCTTTTTATAATTATCAGTAGTGTCTAAATTAATATTTTCTATGAGATTTTTTACTTTCTCCAATTCAGCATTATAAGCATCCTTAGAATCTGATGTCATTCCTCTTTCATCCTCAGCAGCTGTTGCTTTTAATTTTTCATAAATACGAGATAATAAATCTTTAGCTATTTTATTAGTATCTTGAGTAATATTAAAGCCTAAACCTGAAATCGGTAATGCATACTGCCTTAATGGAGATTGATATCCCATTCCTAAATGTTCATTATCAGCAGAGCTAATTCGTACTGTATAATCCGTAACACCTTTTTCTAAGTCAATCTCTTTACTTTCAAATGTACCTGCCGTCCCTGTCGGAATATAAGCTCCTTTCATTTTACTTTCTACTTCTGTCTTGTTTAGATTATAATTATTAAATCTGCTACGAATAAACTGACCATTACCATCTCTTGCTTTAGTAACTGTTGCATCACTATCTGTTAAATCTTTTTGAGGATCAAACATTTTTGAATATACTGTCTCTGGTTTTCCATTTTTATTCACAATAACTTCAACTTTATATTTAGCTTTTGTTCCATTAATGTCTCCAGTATATCCTGTTTTAAATTGAATCTTTACTTTTGAACCCACTTCTGTTGAATAAGCTTTGAAAGTCTTCTCTATTCCATTATAATCCTTAAGAGCTTTGGCAGTGCTGCCCGATAATCCTGTTCCTCTATATTCAGAATTATCGTAGGCCGCCTCCTTAGAGCTAGCACGCGTCCTTACCTCTGATAACAACAAGATATAGTTACTTGTCCTATCAAAAGCTTGTTCCCCTGTGTATGTCCTATAGTGCTTCCCATTTTGTTCACTATACACGGTATTTACTGTTTCAATCGGAAAAACTCCATCTTCAGTTTTCTTTGCAATTGCAAATTTACCAGTTTCTCCTACCGCTTTCCAACCACCGAAGTTTGTAATATTTTTAACTTGTCCTGATTGTGTATTTGTTTGTTCCCCCAGTTTATCCATATCATTAATTTTTGTATTATTTTGGATAGCGCTTGGTAATTTTTCTAGTTTTTCTTTTAATTCATCTAGTCCTGCATCATCCCCTGGAGCTGTATAAGTCTGACTTGCAGCTAGGTCGTCATCGGTTGGAGTCGCTGTTGGGGCAGGTGCATCACGTCTTTTACGTACTTTTGGCTTGTTGCTTGCTTCTTCTGATCTTGTACCTTCACTGTCCTCTGTAGATTTTGGAGAGCTAGAGTCCCCACTCACAGAGTTTTCATCCGATTGAGTCTTTGTTGTAGTTTCGCTTCTTTCAGATGAGTTGGCTTCTTCCTCTTTGGTCTCTGGATGACTTTCTTGCTTGCCTTCATCCCCTGCTTCAGTATTGGTTGCAGATCCTTGTTCCTTTGCAGCAGGAGCAGCGTAGGTTGGCTGCTGTTCCTCTGATTTTTTCTCTATTTCCGAATCCTTATCAGCTGCCACCTCCTCATTCGACTGTATGGCCTGCGCTTCCTCAGCAGATACCGCTCCACTTCCCATAAAGAGATACAGCGCCGCCACGGCTACCGAGGCAGCTCCAAAACTAACCTTACGAATCGAAAACCGCAAGCGCTTTTCTCTATCTTCATTACCTTTATAAAACATATATCATTTTGCTCCTTTTCCGATAATTATCGGCTTAGTATATCTATGGAAGGGCAAATAAAAAAGCCCCCCCCCTAAAATATTTGAGCATACTTTAGGTAGGTTCAACTCATTATACTCCTTTTCATTTTATAAATCAAACATTATGAACTAATCTTGATATGATACGGTTTATTATGAGAAGAGAAGATTGACTTCATTTTCTCCTACGATTGGTTCTTTATACAGACTCAACATATCCACGACAAGCTGAAACCAACATTGTTTGACTTGATCGTCAAGTCCTTCACTTCACCACCTGCTAGCTGTTTTAAAAGAAAAAACGCTTGAAAAATCAGCGTTATTCTTCGTATATTATTAAAATATATGATTCTATCAGTTTTTTAGAAATATTTTATAGTTCAAGAACGATAAGCTCGAGAAACAGCTAGAGTTTCAAATTGCACTACTATCATACAAAACTCTTTGATCCTATTTATTTTTATCACAATTTTGATTTATAGTTCTCCGAATACCTTTTAAATGTGAAAGCATTTCATTGGAGCTTTGAAAAATACATACACTGTTTTTATTCGTATGTTAACTTGATAGAATCTTTGTCTTCAAGCATTTTTTAATGTTAACGACAGGCAATATGAAGTTGGGGAACTCATTACCCCGAGTAATCATATCAGATACGATAGGCCGAATATAGGACCAAAGAATTGCTAGACCATTCTCTTTAAGAAAAGTTTCAAAATCAATATCAAATTCTGTCTCGTCATATATAAATGAAAATTCTCCAACAATATCTACAATAAGCTCAAAAGCAGAATCATCTGAATCTATATTTCCTTGCTTTGTTATCAAGTTAACATAAGCAAGGTTTTCAGATTTTCTTATTAAAATCTGTGCAGACAATTCAGGATGTAAATTAATAGTACTATTTGTTTGGTCAAAACTAGGATTTCTTCGATAGGATACTTCATTTAAAAAATAATCTTTAAATTGTAAAGAGGACATTAAGCTGCCACCTCACTATTTTCTTTTGTTGTAATTAAGTTTTCAGAATCTATTGGTAAATATGAAAAACATGACTTCTTGTTTTTTATATTATATTTAGGCATTGCATTTACTTTAGTTATAGAATTCAAATCATAAAACTCTTTTTGATTATTTAATTGAGAAGTAAAATGGATTTCATCTTTATATTTTTTAAGACTTCCTGATATATTCAAATCATAATCAAATTCATTGTTTACTGAATAAATTTTGTTGGCCTTAATATTTTCAACTAATTCTTGGAACATTGGAGAATCCATCAAAGAAAATTCTTCAGTTCCTAAAAAGTTTGACAATAAACTCATAAAAGCCTCCTTATTTATAAAATGTTTGTAATACAATTTAAATCACGGATACAAATTTCCTCTCCGTTCTTTCCGTTAATTACTGGTAAAAATGGAATATCTGTATATGTTTTAGACTGCACGGCTTCATAATTTTTCCCATGCTGAGACGCTAAATCAAGCAACAGCTCAATAATTAATCCTTGATTTTGGTTAAGAAGAGTAGCTCTATTTTTGGCTCCGCTATCTGCAATATCTGTAATCTCACGTTCAATTTGAATAAATGCCGCTTGTCGATATTCTTCTAATAAGCTTTGGTTTGCTGAGTCATCCAACATAAAAATATTGTTCATAGAGCTTAGGATGATTTTAGCATGAATTAACTCAGGCCTAACCCCGGGTTTGCTTAGTTCAAATGACTTATACTTTGCTACATGAGCAGAAGCAATCGTTTTACCAGTATCTTTGTCAAAAGGTAGAAAAAAATAAATACCATTACCCAAGTCGTTCGGATGTCTCTGCTTATGAATACCAGGTTTATATTTCTCATAAGAAAAACCAGCAGATAGAATCTTTTCTTTTATTGGTGGTGCCGTGCCACCCACTATATTGTAGCATAGAATCTCCTTATGAAGCTACTAACTTGATTATACTGTTAAAGCTTAGATAATTCAACTATTACGGGATTTTTTGAAAACATTCTAGCGATTTCCAGAACGGAACTGAGCATTAAGACAATAACTACCTCACCTTATCATGCCAAAATTATCGGATTTTATCAGAATTAAAACCCCATAAAATCGGGCTTTTTCCATTCTTCAAGAAAACGCTTTTTTGAAGAATAGGATTGTAATTTCTGGTTCTAATCGTTCAAAATGCGTGTTTTTGCAAAATAGAAATGCAAGCCAGAACCTGCAAAAACATTATCTATTCTAAATAGTCTTTTTCTGTTATGACTCTTAATCTAGTAGAATAATTCTGGAATGTTGAGAATTTAAAGCGTTTAGGATCTTCAAGTTTGTTTCTATCGTTCATTTCTAAAGCACGGTTATAGTCTATAATAGCTTTTATCAACTTATTAATTATAGCTTCTATCATTGTCCATTACTTTATAATAATCTTCGATTTTTCGAAGTCGAAAAGTAGTATTTAGCAAATAACTTTCATCTTCTAAAATCAAGGTTTTATCAATATCTAATCCTTCAACATACCCTTCTTTTGCTGAATTTCGAAGCTTATACTTCAACTGATACTTTTTAGGAATATAACTTCTAAATGGAATCAAGAAAGTTAGCCCCTGTATTTTGACAACAGTTACCGCAAATCCCCTTCCTTTATTCATTACTTCCTTCGTCTTAAAGTCATAGTCCATCGCTTGAATAAGGTCGTAATCCTTGCACATTTTAAATCAATTTGACCTAATTTTAACTTTTTGCTTTTCATTTCTATTCCCTAGATAAAAAGCTCACTAAAAAGTGAGCAACATTTCCAATGAGATACTTCTGTTGACGAGCGCGTCTCTCCGCCCCCTCATTGCCTCACGAAAAGGCTAGACGAATCGAAAGGAGGTGAGTTTTCCTGTTTTCAATTCTACTTATTCTTACACATTTTTTTAATTTTGTCAAACAAAAAAACGCAAGCCTAAGCCTGCGGTGAGTGTAATCTATTTTGAAATTTTTAAATAAAAAAGGAGCATTTAAGCCCCTCCTTTGAAATAACGGACCCTTTGGCTGGTCGGTGTACCCAGCATCTCAGATACCTTTTTGCAAGGTGTGGCAGGAACCTTTCTGCCCTCAAATGTCTTTCGTTAATGTTATTCTAGCACTATCTAATTTTTTGTCAAGTTTTCTCAATCTACCAGACTGAATACGTATTAGCTACACCCTCAACAAATTTATACTCTTCGAAAATCCCTTCAAACCTCCTCAGCTTCCATCTGAAACCTCAAAACAGTGTTTTGAGCAACCTACAGCTAGCTTCCTAGTTTGCTCTTTGATTTTCATTGAGTATTAAAAAACTCTCTTATCTGAAACCATCACAAAAAAACAATTGAAATATTAAGCCTACACAGACTGATTCCAATTGTTTTTTAGATTGTTTAACAATCAATTTTACCATTCTTCATAGTCAAAACCATCATAATCTGGATATTGTTCTGGCGGCGTTCCAACCGAACGTACGAGATAAGCTTCTTCGCCCTCTGTCTCGATTTCTCTCAGCACTTGGCATTCAAAACGCCATTCATCACCGAAGTCGAAAATAAACTTAAATGTTTGTTTGACACTTAGGGTATCCAGATAGACATTTTCTGTGTAACGTTCTTCAACATCATCACTAACAAAGCTAAGAAAGTAAGAATCTGCATGACTCCACGCAACATTATCCATGAAAAATGCATGAGCATGATCATTTGCAAAATCAAAACTCCATAAAATCACATCTGCTAGTTCTACTAACGTTTTTGTTTTTGGAATTTGTATATGTCGGTAGCAACCTTTTTAAAATTTGACGAAAATGACCCAGGCTTCTACAGATGCTGGCTTTTCAGCTTCTATTTCTTGTTTTACTAATTTTAAGTGTACCACAATACCTCTAAGTGCTAATCGATAGAATTGCTCTTAGGAAACATTCCCTTTCTGCTATTCTATCATAAGTTTGTCTAACTGTGGCATTTGAAACTAGATAATTCTTCTGTTTCACGCGAAACACCCTGCGCCAGGCAAGGTGTTCTTGTTTTTAAGTTGTATAAATCGTTGAAGCTGTCGCAATAGTATGCCATTGGTTAGCTGTTGTGGCTGCGAAGCCCTTGTCTGCGTAGAAGTCGTTAAATGGCAAGATTCCTACTTCCAGCTCATCGATGTGGTCAATCTGACCAGCCAGATAAGCCTCGATACGGCTTTCTGCTCGCTTGATGCGTTGCAAGAGTCCGCCCATACGGATATCAACTGTATCCAAACCAAAGACCTTGTTTTCTTTCAGCCATTGGTGGCTAAAGAGCGCATGGAAGTGCTCAATTTGGCTTCTGAGTTCTGGTAATTCTTGTCTTGCGATTTCTTGCAGACTTTCCTTATCATCCGCTTGATAGGCTTGACGAATGCGTCGTCCCACATCTACTTTGCTACTTAAAATCTGGTTCAACTGAGCCTGAGTTTCAAAGAGGTAAGAGTAAGCACCAGCTTTTTCTTTGATTTCAGCAAGGGTCTCAGCTGCCTGAGCAAAGTGTGGTTTGTCCTGTTCAGGTGTCATGTGTCGGTCAAGGATCGGACAGAGGACATCCTGATAAAAGACATAGCGGTTAGGATTGATGCCACTGAGATTGCCTGGCAGGTCTGGCAAGAGGTTGGCAAGGTCAATCTGCATAAAATCTTCAACCGATAGACCAGTATTGGTCTGAAAGTGAGCAGACAAACGGTCTAGGTCATTGCGATAGCTTAGTTCGGCCCAAATTTGCAAGCTTGGGAGAATAGAAAACTGGGCTGTTTCCCCACCATTGTCTCCCCAACCAGTCACGATGACTTCTTTGATGTCATTGGCACGACAGGCTTTATTGGCCTCAATAGCCACTAGACGGCTGAAATGGTTGTGAGGCGTAAAACCAATCCACTTCCAAGCTCCACCTGCAAAGGCAAGGTCATGACTAATCTTA
Organism: Streptococcus sp. 1055; assembly: GCF_013276815.1. Taxonomy (NCBI): domain Bacteria; kingdom Bacillati; phylum Bacillota; class Bacilli; order Lactobacillales; family Streptococcaceae; genus Streptococcus; species Streptococcus sp. 1055. Next base: position 6,851 of record NZ_VMLT01000017.1, read on the forward strand.
TGATGATTGCGGAAGTTGCGATTGTATTTTTCCTCGCTATCCTGATAATAGTCCCAGTAAACCAAGGTCACACGGTCTTTGAGACGGTCTAGGTAGACACGAGTGTCTTCTGGAATTTCCACATCACGGTCGTACTGGCCATCTGCTGACATAAGTTTAAAGAACATATCGCTCCACATCTGGCAGTGGAAACCATATTTATCAGCAATATCCAGCACGCGCTCCAAGTGTTGACACATGAGGAGACTACGATCCACAACACCGTTCAATATCAAATAACGTCCCAAGCCAACCAAGTGGGCTTCGTCCATCCCGATATTGACCTTGCGGGTTTGCAGTTTAGACAGAGTAGCAAACATGCCATCAATCAGGTCATAAACCTTTTCTTCGCCGATAAGAAGAATGTCCTCCACATCACGGAGTTCCTGCACTTCCTTGACACCCCATTTAACAAAGGCCGACAAATGGGCCAAGGTCTGGATACAAGGCACAAAGGTCATATCAAACTGCTGGGCGTAGGCTTCTATTTCCTGCAACTCCTCAGCCGAATAAGCCCCACGGAAATAACCAAAATAAGGCTGTCCCTCAATCTGGTAGGTGTCTTCCATGTAGAGTTCAAAGGTTGAGTAGCCCATGAGAGCCAAGACCTCAATCATCTGTTTGGCAGAAGTCACATTTAGCACCGCATTTCGAGAACAGTCTGCCATGTAGGCCAACTCTTCATAAGCCGCCTGCTCCTCAATCCCTACTTTATCACCTTCTGCTAGAGCTGTTACCAACAAGGACAAGGCACGATAAAGTTGGTGAGGTTTGCGGTAGGTCAATTGATAGTGGCCACCCTCACCCTTGATAGAGATAGAGACTTGGTCAGACTGAGCGACTGCTACCTCTACATCTGGTAGCAGAATGTGCTTTTTAAGCAACTCTAATGCTTTCTCTTGTTTGGAACTAAGTCCTGTAAATCTTACCATTGATTTTCCTCCTGTAGCCAGTTGACAAGGGCACCATAGAGATTGGCATCTGCATGATAGGTGCAGGCTTGGATAAGAGGTGCGACCGTGTATTCTTCGTAAGTATCAACAAAGTCATCTACAGCCTTCTTGACACCTTGAATAAAATCTGGATTTTGACTGATAGAGCCTCCCAGACTAATGACATCTGGATCGATCAGATATTGGATATTGAGCAAGCCTTGAGCCAGATTACGATTCATGCGCTCAATTGCTTCTTGGCAAAGGGTATTTCCTGCTGCGGCCTCTTGGTAAATCTTGCGACCGTCCCAATCAGTCTGACCAGATTTTTCAATCACGTATCGTACCATATTCCCAGTTGACGCTAGTTGCGACCAGTTGTTGAGCTTTTCAGCAGGGGCAAGGGTTGTCATGTAGCCAAATTCTCCACCCAGACCGTGGCGACCTCGATGAAGTCTACCATTGATCATCATGGCTCCGCCAATCCCTGTCCCAATCACGACACAGGCTGCATTTTCAAGTTCTGGATGAGCCAGCAATTCACTGAGTCCAACGCAGTTGGCATCATTTTCCAGATGGACAGGTAGTTGATGATGAGCAAGCGCCTCATACCACGAAAAGCCGTGGATATAAGGGACGGCACTGAAGCCATCAATCACACCTGTCTCTTGATTGACCGCGCCTGGAACGCTCATAGCAATCCCGCTATAATCCTGCTCTGACAAGCGCTGGTCTAGCCAAGCTAGTAAATCCTCCAAACTTTCAGGCGTTGGAATGCTTGTCTTATCCAATATTTTCCCATCAGGAGTCAGACTGGCAAACTTAATTCCAGTCCCTCCGATATCAATCGTTGCAATAGTCATTGTTTTTACCATAAAAAGGGGCGAATCAGCAGTTAGTTCTTACCTTTTCGCCCCTCCTTTCTTTTTATGTTTACTTTTTGAAATTAAATTTCTTCTTTTTTAATCAATTCTGTACGAATTTCTTGTGGTGAAATGAAGCCTCTATGAACTGGGTATGGTCGTTCAAGTAGGTCAAGGAAGAGATGTTGACTTTCTGGTACATGCACATTTTCACTACACATATTGTAGTAGCGAAGGACATAGCCTTCTTCATTTTCAGCTACCTTAAAGGCTGTTGGACAGATTTGCGGTATGCTGAGAACAGAATGGCTCAAGAGACTACCAGTCGCAGCCACGCTTCCTTCTTGTTTAGCAAGCTGAAGGCTGGTAAATGGTGTCTGAAAGGCTTTAGCACGACGATAGGCTGAGAAGCGTTCTTGGGCTTGGTGGCATTCAAGCGCAAACTCGACTTCAAACTCACGCAAACACTGAGCTTCTGGTGTTGGGAAGTAACCCCAGTCACCTAGCTCACCTGATGCACGCAAAATAGTCACGGCAATGGTGTCGTCTCCAAGGATTTCATATTCATTCAATCCCTTGTTAGATACAGTCACCCCTTTTTCATCGTCATACAGACTAACAAAGGCTTGTTGGTGTTGAGGATTTTCAGGATTTTCCCATGAAGCAGCTGGTTTGTTTGGTCGTTTCACCACCTCATAGATGCTTTCAGAATCATTGCTTGGACGCGTGTTATGAGTCTTGACCAAGAGACGGATACGGTGGTCTTTGGCAGTGTTGGTAAAGCGAGTCTTGCAACGGATTTGTGGATTATCAACGAAGATAGTCATCTCAGTTTCCAGAGGAATGTTTGTCAATTCTTCTGACCGTCCAGCTTCACGCTTCATAAACTCGATGATACCTTTTTGCTCTTCTTCTAGCTTTTCATCTGCACTGACAGGCACGGTCAATTCATGTTTGAGCAAAATCTTAGCGTAGCGAGCTGTGTTTTCCAAGACCTCGTAGCCCTTAAGCTCTGCATAGATTGGCTCTGTTCCTTTTGGTTGGAAATAGATATACTCGTTTCCGATGTCCCCACGATCTTCAAAGCGGATAAAATCTTCGTAGGCTTCGTGAGTTGTCTTGTCATAAACTGTGATGTTGTCATCCACACTCACCGTTACGAATGGTGTATCAATCACTCCGTTTTGGTAAATACCCTCACGGTGTTCTTGTTCTCCTTCCAGCAATTGGAAAGTTGTCCAAGAAAGCGGTGCTAGGTGAACTGGAATGGTCACGCGCACTTGGCGAGCGATACGAGCTTGGCGAAACTTGTCTTTTGGTAAATCGTACTCAAAATTAGCCCCAAGATCTTCGATTTTAGCCTCTACAGGACGCCCATCCAAATCCTCCACACGGTAGCTTGGCAATGTAAGAGCAGCCATCTTCTTGTAGCCTTCCGTTGGGTGTAATTCCTTGAAATCACAAGTCGCAACATCAATCACTGTGCTGACAGTATCAACCTTATCATGCAAGCCTGTGTTAATGACAGTAAAGAGATAATCACTTTGAGCCTTAGCTGTAGCGATTTTACCCTTCCACTCGTTGAGAAGATTGGTCTTAACAAAGGTTCCGACTTGGTTAACCTTGGCAAAACGAGTTTCCATCTCACGGTGAACTTCGTCCACGCTACAGCCACAGATACTATCATGGGGCGCGTTCTGCAAAAGTGTTTTCCAAGCATAGGTCAACTGGTCCTTGTGGTTGTGGCCACCCGTAATAATCGTCAAGGGTTCTACAACTTGCTCTAGGAGGTTGCTATTTTCTTGGAAGGCTTGTTTGAGATAAATACGAGATGAAGAAGTATTGGCAAGTGTGTACCAGCCGTCTGTTTCCTGACTGGTCAACTCGCCTGTCACCGTTGATAAGTGTTCAGGAAGCGCACCTTCCACAGCTTGGACATATTCATCAAAGGAACTGTGAACAAAGGTTACATCTGGGAAGAGTTCATTTGCCACACGAATGGCTTCGCTCAGATTTTTCTGTACAGGCTGGTGATCACAGCCGTTCATCATCAACCACTGGTTGGTCGAAGCGTAGGCACGCACATCTGACAATTTTTGTTTCCAGAAGGTCAAGGCCTCATCTTTATCAACTGGGATTTCATTCCCATTACTGTACCAGTTGGCAAAGAGAATACCTAAAACACGACTACCATCCACACCCTGCCAGTACATTTCTGAAAACTGGGATGTAAACTGCTCATCTTCAAGGACTTGGTTGTCAAATCCAATCGGCTTCACACCACGACCAAAGGCCGCCACATGAATGCCTGATTTTTGAAGAATTTGAGGTGCTTGTCCCATATTTCCAAAGGTATCTGGAAAGTAGCCAATCTGGGTTGATTTACCCCATTTGGCAGCTTCTTGTTGACCAATCAAGGTATTGCGGACATTGGCTTCACTTGAAATCAAATAATCATCCTGCAAGATGTAAAAGGGACCAATTTTAAGCTTGCCCTCGTCAATGTAGCGTTGGACCTTGTCGCGATTTTCAGGGCGAATTTGTAAGTAGTCGTCAAGGACAATAGTTTGTCCATCCAAGTGGAAACTCTTGAACTCAGGGTCATTTTCAAAGAGATCAAAGAGATTGTCAAACAATTCCACCAACTGCATACGATGACTTTCAAAAGGCAAGTACCACTCACGGTCCCAGTGACTATGTGAGATAATATGTACAACAACATTTTCCATGAAGTAAAACCTCATTCTAAATTTAAATTTTAACGTTTTAAATGTAAACTTGTGATTCTGATAAGAATCGGTTGAGCTAAAGCGAGCCCCTTAGCGAATATCCAAGTAATCCAAGACCAACTCACAGAACATCATGTTAGCCCAGGAGAACCATTCACGAGAGTAGAGAGTTGGGTCATCCACGTGGAAGCTTTCGTGCATGACACCTGTACCACCATCGCAGGCAACCAGCTGATCCAGCAAGAATTTTTTCTCTGCCTTATCTCTTGTTGTCAATCCTTGGATAGAAAGGGCGATTGGCCAGATATAGCGATAGAAGGTATGAGAACTTCCGAGACCGCTAGCGTATTCTCCTTGGTAGAAATATGGATTTTCAGAGCTCAAAATGGTACGACGAGTAGCTTGATACACTTCATCATCGACCGAACAGTAGCCCAGATAGGGCGCAGCTAGTAAACTTGGTACATTTGGATCATCCATGATGCTGGCATTTCCTAGGCCATCTACTTCAAAAGCGTAAATCTTTTCGCCCTTGCTGTTGGTGGTGTAAGCGTAGTTTTCGATTCCTTCTTGGATTTCATCCTGAAGACGCTTGGCATCAGCAATAACACTCTGGCTATCAGCTAGGTCTAATTCGACAAAGATTTCTTGCACATAACCCAAGACTACTACGGCAAACATATTAGACGGAATCAAGTAACTATACTGGCAGCAATCGTCACTCGGACGAAAAGCTGACCAAGTCATACCTGTCACTGCAAAGTCAGGTCCAAAGCCATCATTTACCAAGGTGTCTTCCTTACGGTCCGTATCTCGGACAAAACGATAAGGAGAGTTCTTGTGGTCTTGTTCAACTGTCCATAGATGGAGAATTTCCTTAGTCGCTGCGACAAAAGTCTCATCAAACTGACCAGTCTCGCCAGTCTCTTTCCAGAGGAGATAAGCCAACTGCAAAGGATAGCAAAGTGAATCCACCTCATACTTGCGCTCCCAGATCCAGCCGTTAAGGTCTGTGTGGTCAGTCTCGTGGTGCCCTTTCCAGTTCTTCTCAATGTTGAAGGAGTTAGCATAGGGATCCTTGAGTACCAAGGTCATCTGACGTTTGACCAAACCTGCAATGGTCTGACGCAGGAGGGCATCTCTTTTAGCTACATGAAGGTAGGGTCTGAGTTGGGCTGTCGAATCTCGAAGCCACAGGGCAGGAATATCCCCAGTCAAGACAAAAGTTGAACCATCTTCTAAGATTTCAACCGTATTGTCCAAGGTATCGGTGTAGCAACGCTCGAAAACATCCACCCACTCTGGATGGTCCTTAGCCCGCTCTGCTACTTCATCTAGCCATTCTCTAACAATTTCTTTCGAATAAATCATCGTGCAATTCCCTCTTTCAAACAAGTTTCATGTTCAGTATATAGCTTTTGAGACAGAAAATACATACACAAATGATAGTCATTTTTCTACAAAATAGTTATTTTTGAAACTCCTTTTCTAAAGGCCCTCTTTTTCTGATATAATGTAGAAAAACAGCTAAAGGAAAGACTATGAAACCACTACTTGAAACCATCGATACCCGCTTTGGAACTACCAACAAGCATGCCTTTTCTCGGGGAAATACCCTGCCATACACAGGCGTGCCTTTTGGGATGAATTACTTTGTGCCCCAGACCAGTGACCAGGATGGATCTTGGTTTTTTGATCCGCATCTGCCTATCTTTCAGGGGATTCGATTAACTCACCAGCCCAGTCCTTGGATTGGGGACTACTCTTGGCTCCTTCTGACACCTGTCACAGGTCAGCTTGGGGGAGACAGTCTCTTTCACCGCCAATCTTCCTATGATAGGGATAAGGCCTCTTTCCAACCTCATTATCTAAAGATTTTCTCCCTGCGCTATCAGATTGAAACCCAGCTCACACCAACTTGCTACGGTGCTTCTATTCGTTTGAAGCAAAAGCAAGGCAAAGCCCTCTCCCTCTATCTGCACGCAGCAGATGAACTGACCGTGGAGCAAGTAGATAAGCGGACTCTTGCCCTGCGACAAGAAGGAAAAACTGAGACCAACAAAAATCCACTAACGATGTTCACAGCCCTGCAAATGAACACGGATATTCTTGCTATCAGCCAAGAAGGGGGAGACTGGCGAATTGACTTAGTAAGTAGTCAAACCGAGATGCAACTAGCCACTTCTTTCATCTCTCCTTCTCAAGCACTGCTTAATCTACCTCAAGAAGATTTTGATAACTGTAAATCAAGTGCCCAAGCGGATTGGGAAAATCTCCTCCATCGTTTTGACGTTATAGAGACAGGAGAGGCTGACCGAACCTTCTTTGACCACTGTCTCTACAGACTCTTCCTCTTCCCACAGACTTTTTATGAGATTGATGAATCAGGGCAAGCCATCCACATGGATCTGGCCACTGGCACTGTCAAGCCCGGTGTCCTCTTCAGCAACAATGGCTTCTGGGATACCTTCCGCACTACCTTCCCCCTCTTTGCCCTTATCATACCGGAACACTACCACCGCTTTTTAGAAGGATTTCTCAATAGCTACCGCAATACTGGATTCCTTCCAAAATGGCTGGCTCCAGATGAACGGGGTATGATGCCAGGTACACTTTTAGACGGCATTATCGCAGATAGCGCCTGCAAGGACATGGCTCCTGACCTAGAAGTAGAACTCCTCCAAGCCATGCTTGAAACAGCCAGCAAGTCCGACCCTCTAGGCATCAATGGCCGCCACGGACTAGCCCAATACCAAGAACTAGGCTACCTCTCTACCGACCACCACGAAAGCGTCAGCCACACCCTAGACTATGCCTATAGTGACTTTTGTATCGCCAGCTGTGCCAAAAAACTTGGTCAGAATGACATCGCTGAAACCTACAAGACTGCTTCACAAAATTACCGCCATCTATTTGATGCTGAAACAGGTTACATGAGAGCGCGAGACAGCCAAGGCAACTTCCGCCCTGACTTCTCTCCTTATAGTTGGGGGCGAGACTATGCCGAATGCTCTGCCATTCAAGCGACTTTAGGCGTCCTACACAACATCCCAGGTTTGATCCAACTTATGGGTGGAAAAGAAGCCTTTAGCAACTATCTTTTGAAAGCCTGTCAAGATGCTCCCCTCTTTGAGACAACAGGCTATGGTTACGAGATTCACGAAATGAGCGAGATGGCTACCGCTCCTTTTGGACAAGTCGCTATTTCCAACCAACCGAGCTTCCACATTCCTTATCTCTTCCGTTACAGCAACTACCCTGACTACACTGCCCTTCTTATCAAGACCTTACGTCAGAAAGCCTTTCACCCAAGTTGGCAAGCCTATCCTGGCGATGAAGACAATGGCAGTCTCTCTGCTTGGTACATCTGGTCAGCTCTCGGATTTTATCCGACCTGTCCAGGAAAACCAAGCTATGATCTCGGAATCCCTCTCTTTAATCACCTCCGTATCTACCTTGCTAAAGAAGGTAAATGGCTGGATATTCATACGGAGCAAAACCACAACCATTTTAACTTTGTCAAAGAATGCCGACTGGACAAGACCCCAGTGTCTAGCATCCAACACCAAGACCTCCTAAAAGCTGAGCAGTTAACCTTCACCCTCAGCTGGTTACCAAATCAGCCGTCCACTTCCTGAAATGCAAAAATCTCCTAGCAGGCTTTCCTGCTAGGAGATTTTCTTATGAGAGATACTTGTTAAGCTTTGAAAATCGGACTTATCATCTGATAATTATCAAATAATCTACCAATTAAGCTTCTTCGTCTTCTTTACGACGACGACCTGCAAGACCAAGACCAAGTAAGGCACTTGCGGCAGCTGCTACCATAGCTACAGTAGAATCTGCTGTACCTGTATTTGGCAACTCTTTAGCGACTGTACGCACGTTTGTTGCTGCTTGGTTGGCATTTGCTGCTTGAGCTGGAACTACAGCTGGTGTTTGAGCAGCTTGGTCATTAGCTGGACTTGCATGATTAGTTGCTGGAGAAACTTTCGCCAGGAAGTCTTCGATACGTTTAACCGTTGCAGCCACATCTGCCTGAGTTGCATCTGCATTGGCAAATACTTTCTTAGCATCCGCTGATAATGCGTTCGCTGCTTTTGCAGTTTCTGCATCAAGCTTAGTTGATTCTTGGATGATTAGTCCATCTAACTGACGAATAGCATCTGCTAACTTAGCTTTATCCACTTTTGCTTCAGTGTTAGTAGCTCCGTTATTTTGAGCTGAAGGAGCTTGTTTAAAGATAGCTTCAGCGGTAATTGCTAAAACTTTGCCATCTTTAGTTACAACAGTTGCATTTCCTGCCTTGTCAAAGAGAACATCTACTACATCAGCATTTGCTGCTTTAATCTTAGCTTTTGCAGCTTCTTTTTCTGAATCTGTTAAGTTAGTAAAGTCTGCTACTGTTTCTCTTTCAAAGTCAAGGTTGATGTTATCTCCGCTATTCTTAGCTGTTACATCACTTTCTGTTTTCACTAATTGGTCTTTTGCAATCGATACTGTATTTCCATCTAGTGTTACTGTGGCGTTACCTTTATCGTCTACTACTACAGTCGCTCCTGAATTGACGGCTTCAATTGCTTTCTTAACTGCCGCTTTTTCATCTTCCGTTAAGTTATCTTTGTTTCCAACTAATGTACGGAATGCTGGTGTTTTCACTTTAGCAGTCTTAGCTTCGTCAGCTAGGTTTCCAGCTGGGATTACTAGGTCTAAAGCTGGAATATTCAGAACTGTACCATCAGCTTTAGTTACTGTTGCATTACCTTTATCGTCTACTACTACAGTTGAACCTGGGTTGACTGCTTTAACCTTCTCTTCGATAGCTTTCTTCTCTTCTGGAGTTAAGGCATCTGGATCTGCTACTACAGTTTTAGCTGCTGGTGTATTGACATCATTGCCTGCATTTTCTTTAGTGATATCATCTTGTGTTTTCACTAAATCAGTGGCTGGAATGACCGCTGTCTTACCTTCTGGTGTTGTAACTGTAGCATTACCCTTATCGTCTACTACTACAGTTGAGCCTGGGTTGACTGCTTTAACCTTCTCTTCGATAGCTTTCTTCTCAGCCTCTGTCAACTTGTCTAGGTTCGCTGCTACAGTTTTAGCTGCTGGTGTATTGACATCATTGCCTGCATTTGGTTTAGCTGCATCTGCTGCTGACTTCGTCAAGTCTGTTGCTGGAATAACGGCTGTTTTACCTTCTGGTGTTGTGACTGTGGCATTTCCTTTATCGTCCACTACTACAGTCGCTCCTGGGTTAACTGCTTTAACCTTTTCTTCAATAGCTTTCTTCTCTGCAACTGTCAACTTGTCTGAGTTCGCTACAACCGTCTTATCCGCCGGCTTAACGATGTCGTTGCCTGCGTTTGGTTTAGTTGCATCTTCCGGTGATTTGAATAAATCTTTCCATGGAATTGTTGCCACAGTTCCATCATTTAAAGTAACAGTAGCGTTACCTTTATCATCAAATTTAACAGATTTAGCCTCAGGGTTGAGTTTTCTTAATTTTTCTTCTACTTTGGCTTGTGCAGCTGAATCAGTCGGTTCACCAACCACTTTATCTGCTGGTTTAACAATTTCACCATTTCCTGCGTCAGATTTAGCTGTATCTTCCTTAGTTCTCACTAACTCAGTTGATGGAATCGTTGCAGTCTGACCTTCTGGTGTAGACACTGAAACAGTTCCGTCTGCATCGAGTAGCACAATAGAATTTGGATTTACAGACTTAACAGCAGCAATAATTTGAGCTTTTTCTGACTCTGTCAACATCGATTTATCCTTGATGATAACTTTATCAAGTGGTTTGTTAATATCGTTTCCACCTTTACCATTATCTAGATTCTCCAACGTTTTCACCAGATCAGTTGGATTAATGATTCCCTTATCACCATTTGCTGTAGTAACTTCAATATTTCCAGCGTCGTTATATTTAACCTCTTTGGCTGTTGGGTTCACTTTCTTCACTTCTTCTAGGATTTTAACTTTTTCCTCAGCTTTTAGGTTGGCTGGATCATTAACTAGCACTTTATCAATTGGTCTGTTAATATCCCCAACTGCTCTAATTGCCGATTTATCCGCGTCTTGAATCTTATTAACATCTGCTTCTTTATTCGCAGCATCTACTAATTTCTTAGCTTCGGCTGCTATTTGATCTGCTTTATCTTTAAGATTCTCTTTCGCTTTAGGAGATAAGTCAGTACGCGCGTCAATCTCTTCTTTTTTCGCTTTTGTTTGCTCATCAATGGCTTTACGAGCATTTGGTTTATCTTCTACAACAGGTAAAACTTTCCCTATTTCAGCATTTGCATCATCTTGAAGTTTCTTAACCTCTGAATCTGTTGTAGCAATATCAATTGCTTGCTTAGCTTCTTTGGCTAAGGCTGTCGCTTTTTCAGCAGCTTCAGCTTTTTCTTCATCCGTAGCATCTGGTGTGTTTTCAATGGCTTTTAGTTGTTCAGCTAGCTTATCATCAATAGCTTTCTTGGCTGCAGCTTTAGTTGTTGTTTCTGGATTCACAGCTTTAATCGCTGCTACACCGTGTTCCTTAGCACTATCTACTGCTCCTTGAACCTTCCTTGATTCCTCTGGTGTTGTGGTTACATCTGGTTGAGCATCAATGGCCTTGTTCGCTTCGGCTGCTCGAGATTGAGCTTCTGCTTTAACTTTCGCTTTTTCTTCAGC